>JABMRB010000858.1 GCA_013202865.1 Candidatus Nealsoniibacteriota bacterium
CGAGGAAGACGTCGTAGTTCGTCCCCGGATCCAGGCCCGTGGCCGTGGTGGTCAGCACCGGAGCAGGAGTCCCCGGATCGTTAGAGTAGAACGAGGCGCCGCCGGGCAACCCGGCCGCATCGATCCCCCCGTTGCCCCAGGCGCCCGGATTGTTGTAAGTCCAAAAGCCGTCGTCGATCCACATGCCGTCATGCGTTCCACTGACGGCCGGATCCTTGATGTAGTCGTCAACGGACAGGGTTAGTTTGTTGATCGTCGTTCCACCGACGCCGTACGTGGCGTCGGCGTAGATCGACCCCGCCGGCAAGGCATCAAGAATGCTCTGCGCCGAAGCCGGGGCCGCGGCCATCGAGCCAAGTACCACACATGCTGCAATCAAGTTTCTCATTGCTACGTCTCCTTGAAAATGGAAAAAACGTTAGGGGGAGAATTGTGCGAATCGAGTCGTTCGTTGTCGGTTCCCCGCGCCGAGATCTCCTCGGAAGCCCTTGTCCGCCACAACAACGCGCCCTTCTCAGGGCTCGGCAATGCGCAGCAGACAGAAGATTCGACTAGGGGCCGGTGGCCAACGAGAGATCGCGGGAACAGACGACAATGTCAGGAACCAATACCGTCCCGGCTGCTACGCAGCCGACGACCCGCATCGCTTGGCAACGAACTCTTGCCTCGTTCAGAAAAAAGCATCCTGATTCAACTCTAACCAATAATATAACCGACCGTTTGAGAAGAAGAAACCAGAATCGCGTCCGTTTATTGCCGTAATATCGTATACCCCCCTGCGGGGGGCGGCTTGTGCGTTGCCGTGTGCAAGGGCACGGTTTCTGCGTATAATCGAGCCCGACTCGAAAACAACACCGCGTCTTCCTTGCCGACGATCTACCATGAACCGCCGTTACCGCGCATCCCGAAAGTCGTATCCCGAAGTGGCCGTGTTCGTCTCGTCGGCCGGCGTCTACGGACGTCGCCTGCTGGCAGGAGTCGCCGACTACATCGACCGTCACGGACGGTGGTCCGTTTTTATCGATTCCTACGCGGCCGGACGCTTCGACAGCAAGTGGCTTCGCCGCTGGCAGGGCGACGGCGTGCTGGCTTTCATCGAGAACCGCCAGGACGCCCAGCGGTTGAAACGGCTGAAGATCCCGATCGTCGAAACCTACGGGCATTTGCGCGACCTGGGCCTGCCCCAGTTCGGCAACGACGAACACGCCATTGGCCGCGTGGCGGCCGAACATCTGCTCGAGCGCCGGTTCCGGAAGTTCGCCTTTTGCGGGTACCGCAACCAACCGTGGTCGCGGCGCCGACACGAGGGCTTTGCCGAAGCGATTCAGCAGGCCGGGTTCTCCTGCACCCGTCACCTTACGGATCGCAAGCACAAGACCTTGCTCGATTGGCAGCGGGCTCGGCAGAAGCTTGTCGAGTGGCTCACCGAGATGCCTAAACCGCTTGCCGTGATGGCCTGTTCCGACCGTTGCGCCCAGCGCGTCCTCGATGCGTGTCGCCGGATCGAGCTGGCCGTGCCGGAAGAAGTGGCCGTCATCGGCGTGGACAACGACGAGACGCTGTGCCGGCTGTCCGACCCCTCGCTGAGCAGCGTGGCCGACGATCCGCAACGGATCGGCTACGAGGCGGCCCGCCTGCTGGACGACCTGATCTCGGGCAAACGGCGGACGCGAGACTGCTTGCGGCCGAGGCTGTTTCCGCCTCGCGGCGTGGTCTCGTGCCGATCGACCGAGATCACGGTCGTCGACGACCCGGTCGTCGCCGAAGCGCTTACGGTGATCCACCGGCGCGCCCGGGAAAACGTCACGGTCAAAGACGTGCTCCACGAGGTTGCCGTGTCGCGCAGCATCCTTTACGAACGCTTCAACAAAGCATTGGGGCGCTCGCCGCACGAGCACATCATGCTCGTCCGCCTGCGGCGGGTGCAGGAGTTGCTCTTGCACACCTCCTGGCCGCTGCAGACGATTGCCCAAGAGACGGGTTTCGAGTACGCAGACTACATGGGGCGCGTTTTTCGCAAGCGTTTCGGCCTCACCCCCGGCCAATACCGTAGCCGCAACCGGCCCGCGGACGCAGATTCGGTGGGACCGTGAATTGTACGACGAAGCTCCGCCGGGAAATGGTTCAACCTCCCGTCTCGCGATCGAGCGGTTCGAGAATCGAAAGGAGCATTACGTTGCTCAAGCAAGCCGTGCCTGTTCTTCTGACTCTTGTCATTGTGCCATGCGTCGTCTGGACTGCCACGGCGGGTCGCGCCGATGCGCAGTACATGTTCGACGACATGAAAACTCACATGCCGACCGGCACGCTCCATTTTGCCGACGACGGCGCGAGTTCCGCGATCAACGGGATCAATCGCCCGCCGGCGGTCTGTTTCAAGAACAAGACCTACGTCACGTACCAAGGCGTGAACAACGCGCCGATGATTACGGTCTACGATCATGCCGCGAAGCAATGGGGGCCGCTGCTGAAGGCGGGGGCCAGTCCGCTTGGCGATACAGATACTCATGGCGCACCCTCAATGTTGATCGACAAGGAGGGCTATGTCCACCTCTTCTTCGGTTCCCACGGCGGCAAGCAGATGTACGTCAAGTCGCGCAATCCGGAGGATATTACCGACTGGGTCGAAATGCCCCCGATCGTCGGCAACATGACCTATCCCAATGCCGTCGCTTTGGAATCGGGCGAGTTGGTGATGATCGGCCGCACCGGGGGCGGACACGCGTCGCCCTGGGGGGAGATGTCCTCCCGAGACGGCGGTGCGACCTGGAGCGCCCCGAAGTCGATCGTCGACTACCGCCCGCATGGGATCTACGGCGCTACGACCGCCGGCACCGACGGCAAGACCCTCCATTTCGGCTGGTGTTTCCAGAACAAGCGCCTCACGGATAAGCACGCCTTTATGGACGTCATGCGAAAGAAGCAAAACTGGTGGACCGGCGTCTGGGACGAACGTCACCACGTGTTTTACGCCATGCGCGATGAGAAGGGCGTTTGGCGAAACGTCGAAGGACGAGCACTGAAGACGCCGATCGGCTTAGAGCAATCCTTTGAGCAGTGTCTCGTCTATCGCGGCGATTGGCCCGAGCACGGCCAGCACCCGATTGTGGAGGTCGATTCGAACGATCGTCCTTGCCTGACGTTCGTCAATGGTCGTTTACCGGACGACCGCAAGCTCTGGACCGCCGATACGGTGGATTATGACCAGAAGTTCGCAAGCTTTGACGGCACGAAATGGAACGTCTCCTCGATCACGCAGACCGATTCGATGTGGGATATGGGCCAGGCCGTCTTCTTCGGACCCGAAAAGGGCCAGATCGACGTTTACCTCGTTGCGGGAGGTTCGAGGATCGACGGCAGAATCACGACCTACGGCCGCTGGGGCGGCGATATTCAACTCTGGCGGAGCTTGGACGACGGCAAGACGTGGAAGAAGCAGGCCGACGTCCACACTTTCCTGAGATCCGGACGGCTATTCAACTACCCGACGCGCGTTGTAAACCATCATCCGGACGGAAGAATCGTCTTCGTGAACTTCACAACCGATCAAGGCTATCGCTCGAACGATTTTCGCCACAACGTTTATCTCTATGGCGATTCCGGCTTCTGCCGCAAATAGGAAGGTTGCGGGCGATCGGTGACCCCGCGTGTGGTTGGCACGTGCCAGAACGTCTTGAAGTAGGCTTTGTCGGCGGCGTAAACGTCGATCGGGTCCTTGGCCAAATCGAATGAGGCCGGCAGCACGCCGCAACGTTTCATCTCGCGGACGTAGTGGTGATTGGGCTTGAAGCCCGGCATGTCGAATCGCTTGATCTCGTTAAGCCTTGCCCGGGCCGCCTGGAGATGGACGAGGATCGTCCGGTAATCGGCGTCGTCGGGGTCGTCGAAGACGATCGGGTGATGGATGGCGCCCGGGCGCTGGCCGCGGTTTTCGGCGACCTCTTTCGGCTCGGAGATTTCTGAGACCGGCAGTCCGTCGGCGTATCCGCCGGCCCGTTTTGAGAGGGCCGTCATGAGGAACAACGATTTCTCCGGTCGACTCAGGTTGAACACGCGATGCCGCGAATAGCGGCTCAGCGGCCGCCGCCAGGAGAGAAAATCGTAATAGCTGTCCAGTGGAATGCCGGCCGTGACGTGATAGGGCAATTGCTTATTGGAGTGGCACGCGCCGCAACGCCGCGTGACGGCCTCCACGGCCGGACCGGTCGAAGGCCAATCGTCGGCCAACTCGCGACTGAACTCGTGGTGCGCCCAGTCGCCGCCGACCTGGCCCGTGCCGTAGGCGGCGTAGGTGCCCGGGTACGTCGCTCCCACGTCGATCCAGAGCCGAACCAGCTTCTTTTCGTGCGGCGTGAGTTGCACGTCGTAGTGGCTCGGCTCGATCATCTTCATCAGCGGCGAGGCGGAACTGTAGGTCACGTAGGGCCGGTCGTTGCCGTACTGCCGACCCGAGTCGTTACGCGGAACGCCCTGCGTGTCCTTGATTTGCCAATTCAGGTAGAGCGAGTAATAACTCAGCGAAAAAACGGGCCCCCGATCGCCGCTGAGCACGATGGTTCCCGCGGGCTTGTCCGGGTTGTGGCACTTGACGCAATGGCGGTCGAAGATCGGCTGGATGTCGCGTGGAAAGTCCATGATTGGCGACACGTCGGCGATCGGCCTGATCTTGCTCGGCTCGCGGCTCATGGCCATCTGGCCGGTTCCGGGGCGCTGGCTAGGTGTCTGCTGACGCGGTTCATGGCAGCCGACGCAACTGAGCTTCTCGCCCGGCTGTAGTGTGACGAAGCTGCGCATCTGTTTGATCGACTTGCCGTTTTCGTCCAGCAGGGCGAAGTAGACGCTTCGCAAGGGCGGGACCTCGAAACAGGCCGACCCGTCGGTTTCGACCGGCACCGTGCCAAGGATTCGCTTGATGGTCGAGGTCACGCCGTGTCCGATCGGCTGCGACCCGCCGCCGGTGAAGTTGGCCGGCTTGGGCAGGTCTTCCATGACCAGCAGTTGCTTGACGGCCCCGCGCTGGACGCCAGCCATCTTCCGGCCCTCGTAGACGTCGCTGAGGAACACGGTGGCCGAATCCTGGGCCAGGTCGATTCGCGGCGAGAGGATCTGCTCGCGCGGTCGGCGGATGACGGGTCGCGGCTCTTGCACCGGATGGCCTTGGGCCGTGTAAAACGCCGAGGTTTCTCCGCGGCCGTTCATCAGGCCAATCGTATGGTCGTCGACGACCACCAGAAACGCGTCGGCCGAGAGCGGATAGGGATCGCGGTAGTTCTTGCCCCCGGTAATGTTTCGCATCGATGAAGTTTGGTTCGGTCCGTGCCGACCGGTGGCCACGGCGACGTGGCCAGCGTGTTCGTTCTGGCCATGGTGCGGGCTGTTGATCAACACGATCTGATCCGTGCCGGGGATCGGTCGGCCGTCGATGAACACGCCACCGGGGATCTGGTTGCCGTAATAGACCATTTGCCCGGTCCCGTCCGGGTTCATCGTCCACAGGTGGTGGAAGGTGACCGTATCGCGATTGACGTATTCCCAACGCGTATAAAGGACTCGTCCGTCGGGCAATACGGCCGGCGTGTTCTCGGTGAACGAACCGGACGAAAGCATGCGAATGTTCTTACCGTCGGAGTCGCAACGGTAGAGCACGGCCGTTTCGGCGTACCAGCAGCCGATCCAGCGATGGCATCGGGTCGAGCAGAAGACGATGTCGCCGTCGGGCAAGTAAGTCGGCTCGACGTCGTCGTCCGGCCCGTCGGTCAACTGCCGCAAGCCCGTGCCATCGCTGCCAATTTCATACAAGTGATAGCGATGCGTGCCGCCCTTGCGATAGGACAAAAGGATTTTCTGGGCGTCGTAGTGGACCTGCGGATCGCGGACCGCCCCGCCCGGGTCGTCGATCAGATCGGTCACCTTACCGGTGCGGAAGTTGAGCTTGGTCAGCCGCGTGCCGTCTTCCCCATAGAACCAGACGCTCGGATCGACGCACGAGTAGCCGAAGTTGGCGTAGTAATGGTTGGCCGTATCCCGACCGTGTCCCCGTTGGGCGAAAACGATCTCTTCGACGCTCAGTTCTTTCAAACGCTCGACCGCCGGCGGCTTTTGAGCCAACATGGCGTCGACTTGGGCCTGACGCTCTTGTGCCTGACGGGTTCTTCGGGCGAGGTGGGCCGCCTTCACTGCCTCCGCGCGGGCCGGCGCGTTGTATCGGGCTTGGACCTCTTTGGCCGAAAGGGCCCGATTCCAAATCGAGATTTCGTCGACGTACCCGCGAAAACGGAAGGCGTCATTCGCGTGCTTCGTGGCCGAGTCGCCGATCCCCAGGGCGTCGTCCGGTTCGCCGATGGTGCCGTCGAAGGTGGCCGTTCGGGTCAGATTCCCGTCCAAGTAGACGGCAAGCTTGCTAATGCTCGGGCTGTGTTCGTTACGTTCGGCCACGCCCACGAGGTGATGCATCTGGCCGACGGCGACCGAGCCGCCTTCGCAGAAGAGGTAGGTTCCGTCACTCTGGCCATGGCCGAGGCTGAGCAAGGTTTTGTTCAGTGCAAGCTGATACGAATAGGCCGGCCCGCCGCCCCATTTCATCACCAGCCGAGTCCATCCTCCGATCTGGGTGGGATAGACCCAGGCTTCGATCGTATAGCTGGGTCCCAGTTGTACGTCGGAGGAGCCTTCGTTGGACAGATACTGCGCATCGCCCGGCTCGACGCCCAAGGCGATCGCCCTGTCGAGGACACCCGGCAGTTCGTCGGCCGAGACGTACCGCGCCGCACCGCCGACGACATTCAAGTCGTCGCGCACTTCACCAGCCCGGTCGGCCGTCGAGCCGTTGAAATCCCAGTGGGCTACCAGCGCCTTCTCCGAAGGGACCTCGGTCCCGGTCGTCGACGCGGCACACAGGACAACGAGCCAACACGTGGGAAACAGTTTCTTCATGGAGTTGCCTTCCGATACGTGCCCGAATCACAAAAAGCTACTTGGTTCCTAATACTGCTTCAAGTAACCGCCGTCCATGGCGATGGAAGTTCCGTTGAAGAACTCTCCGCGCGGGGAGGCCAGAAATGCAACAAAGGCGCCCAAGTCTTCCGGCTTGCCGAACTTGGCTGCCGGCGATAGTTTCTTCCAGTTGTCGAGGACCTGTTCGGTGGAAACGCCCTCCTCTTCCGCGTACTTTCCTGCCAGGTCCGTTACCAACGGCGTGTCGAAGTAGCCGGGGCAGAGCACGTTGGCCGTGACGCCGTCGGCGGCGGCTTCGGTGGCGATGCACTTCGAGAAACCGTTGATGCCCGTGCGAAGCGTGCTTTGCACGACCGACGATTCTTCCGGCTGCAATCCGGTTGCCGAGCCGATGTAGATCAGACGACCATAGTCGCGCTCTCTCATGCCGGGCAATAGGCCGCGGGTCAAGCTAATGGCCGGCCGCAGGATCAGGTCGATGCCCTCCTCCCAATGTTCGTCCGTTGCTCGGGTAAACGGGAACGTCGGCGGGTGGCCCGTGCTGAGCACGAGAATATCGACTGCTCCCAGCACGGCCTCGGCACGATCCAGCAATTCGCCGACTTCTTGCCGATTTCGCAGGTCGGCCGCAACGCCCGTGACTTGGCTGCCCGTCTCCTGGGCAATCTGCTCGGCGGCATTGTTGGCTCGATCGGCATCGCGGGAGCAGAGGACAACTCGAACACCCTCAGCAGCAAGCTCTTTGGCACAAGCAAAGCCCAAGCCGTAGCTTGCGCCGGTTACCAGGGCTGTTTTTCCGTTTAGTCCCAACTCCATGGTACCGCCTATCTGTCGATTTACGGGGCTCTCTACGGAGAAGTTGCATCGGCATCAGCATAGCACGTCAAGTATCTCGCTTGAACCGGAGGATCGTCTTTTCTCGCCGGAATTTCGTCCGGGCCATTGAGATCGGAAAAGCGGTCTTCTCCTCGCCTGTCGGGTGTCGCGGAATCGTCGGACGAACTTCCGGCGAGAAAAGGACGTTTTTCCGGTTGCCAATTCGAGCGATGACGCGATATCTTGTTATCGACGCTAGAAAAGACTCGCCAGCTATGTTAAGAGCAAAGGAGAGGCCAACGTGTTTGAGCGAATCGTCGCGATGGCCATTGGGATTTCCGCAGTTCAGGCGGCTTGGGCCGCATCGCCGGAGGACGAAAAGACTGCCCAAGCAGTGGTCGACCTGATGGTCAAGGTCAACCGCTATCAACGAGAGCATCCCTGGAGGGAGACGGACCGCGGTTGGATCCGCGCCACCTATTACACGGGAGTCATGGGACTTTACCGGACAACGAAAGATCCGGCCGTGCTCGAGCAGGCGCTCGCCTGGGCCAATAAGCACGGATGGCAGGCCGGCAGAGAAAGTCACCTTGTCAACGCGAACACGTGCGGCCAGACATGGCTGGAACTCTACTTCCTCGATCCGCAGCCTAAGCGCATCAAGCACGCCCGGGCCTACGCCGATAAACGTATTGCACAGGTCGCTGCGGGCGAGGCGATCCAAAAGGGCTGGGACTACGTCGATACGCTCTACGTCGGTCCGCCGACCTGCGCTATGCTCGGCAAGGCTACCGGGGAGAAGAAGTATTACGACTACATGCACCAGACCTACTGGGAAGTGGTCGACCATCTGTTCGACAAGGAGTACGGACTGTTCTATCGCGACAAGAAGTACTTCGATGCGAAGACGGACAGCGGAAAGAAAGTCTTCTGGTCCCAGGGCAACGAGCCATGAAGCAATCGACTTGCAGCCGAAGAGGACTGCTCCGCCGAGCCGCGACCGCCGCTGTTGCACCGTACGCCATCACGTCCGCCGCCTTGGGTTCGCAGGACAAGCCGGCGGCTAGCGATCGGATTACGGTCGGGTTTATCGGCGTGGGCGCCCAAGGGATCGGTCAAAATCTGAAGATGTTCCTGGCCCAGCCGGATGCCGAACCAGTCGCCCTGTGCGATGCCGACAGCCGACAGATCGACAAGGCGTTGAAAGCCGCGCGAGAGAAACGCGACGGAAGCTTCTCTTGCCAGACGACCCAGGACTGGCGTGAGGTCGTTGTTCGGGACGACATCGACGCGGTGATGATCTCCACGACCGATCATTGGCACGTGCCCATCTCGTTGGCGGCCATCCGCACGGGCAAGGACGTGATCTGCGAGAAGCCGACCTTCACGCTTCAAGAAGGGCGGGTCTTGGCCGATGCTGTCAAGCGTTACGGCACGGTGTTTCAGTTTGCCACGGAGGACCGCTCCTTGCCCATCTATCACCGCATGGCCGAGTTGGTCCGCAACGGCCGGATCGGCAAATTGCAGCGGATCCACGCCGGCCTGCCGGCCCGACCACGCGTGCCGGGCGACCCCAAGCCGATTCCCGTGCCGCCGGAGTTGGATTGGCAGATGTGGCTCGGTCCGGCGCCCGACGCCCCGTTTCGCGACCGCTTGCATCCGGGCCATTGGCGTTGGGTCCACGACTACTCGGCCGGCGTGTTGGCCGATTGGGGCGCCCACCTGTTCGACACGGCCCAATGGGCCGCCGACACCGAACGCACCGGGCCGGTCGAAATCGAGGGCACGGGCCAACGGTTCGAAAACGGCTACTACGATGCGTTCCACCATTTCGACCTGACCTACACGTACGCCAGCGGCGTCGAGCTACGCGCCACCGCCGGACGCATATTCTTGCGATTCGAAGGGACCGACGGCTGGCTGGGCAACGACGGCTGGAACACAAGAATACAGGCCAGTTCCCCCGAGGTTCTCAACAACCCGATCGGCCCTAACGAAACGCACCTGTTCACTTGCCCTCAGGGCGAGCATCGCAACTTCCTCGACTGCGTGAAGAGTCGTCGCGACCCGTATTTCCCCGCCGAGATCGGCCACCGTTGTTGCAGCTTGGCCCACCTGGGCAACATTGCCATGGAACTCGGCCGTAAGTTACACTGGGATCCCGACACCGAAACATTCCAAAACGACGAAACGGCCAACCGCATGCGAAGCAAAGCCATGCGCGAACCGTGGAGTTTGTAATTACCGTTTAGCGGGCGTGACACTCTTTTGACGAGATGAATAGCGATGAAATGTACAGTTTTTATCCTGGTAAGTCTGTTTCTGCCGGGTTCTGTCTCGGTAGCACGTGATTTCCACATTTCACCGTCCGGTCGCGATGACAACCCGGGAACGCAGAACAAGCCCTTCGCAACGCTCGAACGTGCCAGGGACGGGATTCGAAAGCTCAAGGAGGCTCGTGGGCTCCCTGCCGGGGGCGTCACTGTATGGTTACACGGCGGGCGTTACCTTATCGAAAAGCCGTTTAAGCTTGCAGAAATCGATTCCGGCAAGAAGGGTTTATCCATCGTTTATCGTGCCGCCGGGGGTCAGCACGTCCGCCTTATTGGCGGGCGAGTGCTCAATAGCAGCGATTTCAAACCGGTTACGGACCAGGCTGTTCTCGATAGAATAATCGAACCGACCGCTCACTCGAAGGTGCTGCAATGCGACCTCAAGGCCTTGGGGATCAGCGACCTTGGCCAGCGCTGGCCGGATAGATTTCGCGGGCTGCTGAAGACTCCCTCGCTCTTCTGCGACGGACAGACGATGCGTGCGGCGCGTTGGCCCAATGAAGGCTGGGCCCATGTGGAAAAGGTCCTCGATCGCGGCTCGCGCCCGCGGCACAAGGAGACGCCCGACAGGCCGGGCAAGGTGCGAATGGAGCAACAGAGGGTCGCCCGATGGGCCGCTTCGGTCGAGGACGGCGTCTGGCTCAACGGATACTGGGCATTCGACGGGTATGACGAGACGCTGCGTGTAAGCAAGATCGACGGGCGTGAGATTTCGTTCGTCCAGCCGCACCATTATGGGATCGGCCACGGGCATCCGGGACCGCGGCGATACTTCGCTAGGAATTTGATCGAGGAACTCGACGCTCCGGGCGAATACTTCCTAGATACGAAGCGAGCTTTGCTCTACTTCATCCCGCCGGCGCCGATTCAGCAGTGCGAAATCATTCTGACTCAGGCGTTGGAGCCCTTGTTTCATACGCAGAACGCCTCGTATGTCACGATTCGCGACCTCTCGTTTGAGGCGACCTCTGCTGCAGCAATCCGGATTAGCGGTGGACACCACAATCTTATTGCCGGATGCGCGATGAGCAGCATCAACGGCCATCGCGCCATCGAGCTTCTCGACGGAACCAAGAATAAAGTTCTCAGTTGCGATATCAGTCAGATCGCAGGCGTCGGAGTCTACTGCCGCGGCGGCGACAGAAGGAGTCTGACGCCGGGTGAACATCTTGTCGAAAACTGCCACATTCATCACTACGGCACGGTCCTCGGCGGCGCGGCCGTCGAGCTGCGCGGCGTAGGTAATACGGCCAGGCACAACCTGATTCATCACGGCGGCGGTTCCGTCGCGCTTGGCGGGAACAACCATCTGGTGCAGCTCAACGAGTTTCACAATATGTGCGACGGCCGTCACGACGGCGGGGCGTTCTACACTTTTCGCGGATGGTCAAACTGTGGGTCGGTCCTGCGGAATAACTATTTCCACGACATCACCGGGCTGAACGAGCCGGGCAAGGGCCACGGCGTGATGGGCGTGTATCTCGACGGGGCCTCGGGCTATACCATCGACGGCAACGTCTTCTACAAGGCGGGTACCCGCGCGGCGTTGTTCTCGAATTCCGGCGGGCCGAACATCTTTACCAACAATCTGTTTATCGACTGCCGCCGCGCCATTCAGCAAAAGGGGATCGAAAGAATCAACGACGCCCTGGCCGCCTCGATCAACGAACAGCGCCGATGGCTAGAAAACATCGGTTACCGGCAAGGACCCTGGAAACAGCAGTTCCCGCACCTCGAATCCATGTTCGACGGCTTTCTCGAAAACGGCATGTCGCCGCGCGGAACCGTAATAGCAGACAATGTCTTTATCGGCTGCAAGGAAAACCTCAGCCTGCAGCCGTTTCACAATGACCCCGACGAAATCACGCTGGTCAAACAGATAACTACCATCCGCGACAACGTGGAAATGGATCAAGCCGAGATCGGCTTCGCTGATGCGATCGACAAGAACTGGCAAATCAAGAAGGATTCGCCCCTTTACAAGAAGTCTCCCGGCTTCAAGGTGATTCCGTTCGACAAGATAGGACTGTATGATGACGAGTACCGCACGACCCCATAGCGCCGACGACGAAACCGTCAATCGCATGCGAAGCAAAGCCATGCGCGAACCGTGGAGTTTGTAATTACCGTTTAGCGGTCGGGCTTGCCCGACGTTTTTTCTGAAGAAGGGAAACGCCATGACACAATACGAGCACGATACCGACCGGAGTGCGAAAGAACGAACCGTCACCAGACGCGGCTTTCTCAAAAGCGGGGTCGCTGCGGGGGCGGCGTTCGCATCCCCAACAATCGTTCCCGGCATGGTCTTTGGTGCCAACGCGCCGAGTAATCGCGTGACGGTGGGCCTGCTCGGCTGCGGGGCGCTGGCCGGTTATTATCATTCGGAGCTTCTGGGCAAAATGGAGGATGTCCGGGTGGTGGCTGCCTGCGACGCCTTCAAGAGTCGGCGGGAACACCGGGCCGCCGCGTTCAATCAGCTCTACGGCGGCAGTGATATCTGCACGCCCCATGCCGACTTTCGCGACGTGCTGGCCCGACCGGATGTCGATGCGGTCGTGATTGCCGCCCACGACAACTGGCACACGCCCATGTCGATTGCGGCCGTGAGGGCAGGCAAGGATGTCTATTGCCAGAAACCGCTGGCACTGGATCTTACCAGGACGAAGCTCTTGCGCAGAGTGGTCAATCGTTACGGGCCGGTCTTTCAGTTTGGAACGCAGTATCGGTCGATGGAAAAGTATCGAAAGATGATCGAACTGATCCGCAACGGGTACATCGGCGAGCTGAAGCGAATCGATGTTTGGAGCCAGACTCTTCACGCCACTTACGCTTCAAAACAGTATCACGTCAAACCCTACGGCTCGACCAAGGAAGTTCCCGTGCCGAAGGATCTCGACTTCGACGCCTGGCAGGGGCCTTCGCCCATGGTCCCCTATACGGTGGACAGGTGCACGCGATGGGGCGGCTTCCATTGCCCCGAGACGTCGCTCGGCTTCATCGCCGGCTGCGGTGTTCACCCGCTGGGGATAGCGCAGTGGGGCAACAAAGCGGACCATACCAGCCCGATACGCTACGAGGGGACCGGCAACATTCCCACCGAGGGCATTTTTCGGACGCTCGACCGTTGGGACGTCGCATGTGATTATGAAAACGGCGTGAAGATGCGCTTCATGGACTTCCACACGGCCAAGCCGGTCGTGTCGAGCTACGGCTTTTGGCCTTGGATGGACATGGACGGACTGCTCTTCCATGGGACGGACGGATGGTTTGCCGCGCAGGAGGTGAACGGCTTTTTCACAAGCGACGAACGGCTTTGGGATGTGAATCTCAAGCCTGACGAAGAAAGACTGCCGGTAGGCATCGAACACAACCGGAACTTCATCGACTGCGTGAAGTCGCGACAGGAACCCCTGTGCCCGGTCGAAATGGCCATTCGATGTGACACGATCTGCCATCTGGCCAGGGCCGCCGCATTGCTTGGCAGAGCAATCCAATGGGATCCCGAGAAGGAAGAGGTCGTGGATGACCCGATCGCCGCGGGGATGCTTTCACTGCCGTACCGCGAGAAATGGAAGGTATGGTAGGCGGTTACGGGTGACCGTGAAATCCTGCGCTCACAGAATTTCATCGCATGGGAGGATACTTCGCTCGCCAGCCAGCAGTGACACTCTTCTTTCCGGACATAATTCAGTGAGAAAAAGGACGATTTTCCGGTTTACGGCCGGGAGGGGGTGCCTGGTATGCTGGAGATGATGTGTGGTTGGCAAGAGAGCCGGTAACCCTTTCGGATCGACATGGAAGACCGTGACACAACGTTATCCAAGCGCAACGCGCCCGAAGTAGCGGCCCCGCCACGACCCCGCGGGCAGCAACGCGTCGATCGGGCGCACGTGCCCGCGCCCATGGTCGGCGGCTGCCGGTTCGTCGTCTGTGAAGATTTCGAGACGATGAGCCGCACGGCCGCCGACATGATGGCCGACGAAATTCGGGCAAAGAGAGATCTGGCCATAAGCCTGGCCACGGGCGATTCGCCGACGCGGTGCTATCAACTCTTGGCGGCACGGCGGGCCGAGGACCCCGAGCTGTTCTCGGAAGTTCGTTTCGTGAAACTCGACGAATGGGGCGGGCTGCAGCCCAACGACCCGGCCACCTGTGAGTATTATCTGCGAAAGCACATGATCGGTCCGCTTGGGATTCCCGACGAGCGGTTCATTGCCTTCCATTCAAACCCGCCGGACGACCAGGCCGAATGCGATCGGGTTCGTGGCGAGTTGGAGCGGCTCGGTGTCATCGATCTCTGCGTGCTCGGACTGGGAATGAACGGGCACTTGGGATTCAACGAACCGGCCGACTCTCTGCGCCAAATCCCTCACGCCGCCGCACTCTCCAAAACCGCGATGTCGCATTCGATGCTCGACGACGCCGACCAGCCGCAAGCCGTTCGTTGTGGACTCACGCTCGGCATGGGCAACATCATGCACGCCGGGAAGGTGATGCTGCTGGTCACCGGCTCCCACAAGAGGCCGGCGATGCGACAGTTTCTTGCCCGACGCATCACCGCGCGGTTTCCCGCGTCGATGCTCTGGATGCACAGGGAAGTATGGTGTATTTGCGACGCCGATTGCGTCGAAGGGCTCGACGTGTCGTGGACACGCGCCGGTGGCATCGACGAGATGGGCCTTTATCAACTAGACTGATTTGCCCGTTTCCTTCCAGTTCAGCACGGCCTGCGGCCGCAACCGACGAGAGGATACTCGAAAAATGAGTTTGCAAACTAATCGCCGCCAGTTCCTGAAACAAGGCCTGAGCGCGGGGTTGGGTACCGCCATTTTGCCTGCGATCGTTTCGGCAAAGTCGCCGAACGGAAAACTCCAACATGCGTCGATCGGGATCGGCGGTATGGGAGGGGCGGATTTAGCGCGATTTAGCTCGAACGCGGACTTGGCAATTGTGGCAATCTGCGACATCGATTTGGCACGCTTGGCTGCCGCGGGGAAGAAGTTTCCCGGCGCCCGCCGATATCAGCACTGGCGCGAACTGCTGGAAACGGAAGGCGACAAGATCGATTCGGTGAACGTCTCCACGCCCGACCACATGCATGCTCCGATCGCGATGAGTGCCATCAATCGAGGCAAACATGCGTATTGCCAGAAGCCGCTCTCGCACGACGTCTTTGAGGCGCGACAGTTGGCCGCGGCGGCCGCCAAGGCCGATGTGGTCACGCAGATGGGCATCCAAATCAATGCCAGCGTCGGTTACCGCATGGCCGTCAAGCTGATTCGCGACGGCGCGATCGGCAAAGTCAAACGGGTATACGCGTGGTCGTGCAAACCGGCCGGAAGATATCGTCCCCTCGGTCCCAGGCCCAGCGGCGAGGACCCGGTGCCTGCGACGTTCGATTGGGACGCGTGGCTGGGTACGGCGACCGAGCGGCCGCACAAATTGGGCGTCTATTATCCCTCGCTGTGGCGCGGATGGCAGGACTTCGGCGCCGGCTGGCTCGGCGACATGGGCTGCCACATTATCGACACGCCGTACCAGGCCCTTCGGCTGGGCGCACCGCAATCGGTCACCGCCGAGGTCGACCCCGCGTGGCGGGGTTCACCCGCGCGTCGGGCGGAAACGTGGCCCGTTTGGCAGATCGTTCGCTACACGTTCCCCGGCAACGAACTGACGGCCCAGTCGACGCTCGAACTGACCTGGTCGGACGGCGGCAAGTATCCTCCGGAAGAGGTTCGTCAGCAGATCGACGGCCAAGGGTTTCCCCGAGAGGGGGCCGTGTTGCTCGGCGAGGCCGGAGCGCTGTTGCTGCCCCACGTGGGCGGGCCCCAATTGTTCCCGGCCGAGAAGTTCAAAGATTATCAGCGTCCCGAGATCGCGCCGCGGAACCATTATGGGCACTGGGTCGATGCTTGTCGGAACCAGGGCAAGACGGCGGCCGGATTCGATTACGCCGGCCCGTTGACCGAGGTTATCCTGTTGGGAACGGTTGCCCTGCGTTGTCCTGACAAGGAAATGGCGTGGGATGCCGAGCAGATGAAGATAACCAACGTCCCGGAAGCCAACCAATACATCCGCCGCCGTTACCGCGAGGGCTGGACCGTGGCAGGATTGTAATTCACGCGGGCTATCGCTCCGTATCGGAAAGAGAATCCAACATGGACAGGACCGAGAACAAGAACTCAGGAACGTCACGCCGCAACTTTCCGAAAACTGGCGCGGTCGCAATAGTACGCCGTTCACCCGGTGATAGGAACCTTGTGATGAAAGCACCCCTGCTTACGATACTGAGCGTTTCGTTGCTCGTGCTGGCTCTCGGCAGCGCCGCGTCCACCGCTGAACCGGCAGCGCCGATGAAACTCGACAACGCTTTCTTCGCATTCGACAACGGCACGGGAGGTAACGAGTGGCCGCTTGAGGAACAGGCCGCGATGCTCAAGGAGCTCGGC
This sequence comes from Candidatus Nealsoniibacteriota bacterium, assembly GCA_013202865.1. Classification (GTDB taxonomy): domain Bacteria; phylum Planctomycetota; class Planctomycetia; order Pirellulales; family Thermoguttaceae; genus JABMRB01. Next base: position 16,553 of record JABMRB010000858.1, read on the forward strand.
TACGCCGGGATCGGATACTCAGGCCGCACGGGCACGGAGCAGATTCCCGAGATGCTTGCCGCCTTGGACGCCCACGGCTTGAAGATGTTCAGCACCTACGTCTACGCGGACATCGCGGCCGAGCAGCCCGAGTATAGCCCGAACTTGCAACGGGCAATCGAACAACTCAAAGGCCGCGATACGGTGATCTGGCTCACCGTTCGGGGTTTGCCGGACAACGGCAAGCACGACGATCGCGCGGTGGTGGCCGTCCGGCAGGTGGGCCAATGGGCCAAGGCGGCCGGGCTGCGGGTCGCCCTGTATCCACACGTCGGTTTTTACGTGGGCCGATTCGAGGACGCGATGCGCATTGCCGACAAGGTGGACATGCCGAACGTCGGCTCGTCATTCAACCTGTGCCATTGGGTCAGTGCCGAGGGAAGACGCGACTACGCCCCGGTACTGAAGCGAGCGATGCCTCGGCTGATGCTCGTCTCGATCAACGGAACCGACACCGACGACGGAACACGCAAGCTGATCCAGACGCTCGACCAGGGCAAGTATGACGTGTTCGCCGTGTTGAAAACGCTCCGGACGTTAGGGTACGACGGACCGATCGGCCTGCAATGCTACAACATCAAGGGCGACCGGCGAGAGAACCTCAAACGCTCCATGGACGCATGGCGTAAGTTCGTCAAGCGAATGGAGCAGTGACAAGGCGTGCGGAGCCGCGGATCGCAAAGGCAATGCGATCCGCGTGAAGTTATACCTGGAGCTTCTCGAGGCACTATTGACACAGACTAAAGGATGAGCGTTATGAAGAAGATAGACAAGAGTCGCAGAGAGTTCTTGAAAAAGACGTCACGTCTAGGTGGCGCTCTGTTCGCAGCGCCGCTCTTCGTTCCCCGTTCGGCATTGGGCGAAGATGGTGCTCCAGGCGCCAACGACCGCATCGGAATTGCGGCTATCGGTGTTGGGCGCCAAGGGAGCGTCGCTTTCAAGGCTGCAGCAGACAACAAACTGTCGCAGCCTGTTGCCGTATGCGATGTTTACCTTCCTCGCGCTGTTGGAATGGCCAGGAAGCTCGGCATTGACCCCAAGAACACCTGTCAGAACTACCGTGAAATTCTCGAACGCAAAGATGTTGACGCCATTACTTCGTCAACGCCCGAGCATTGGCGTGCGCTCACCTGTATTCATGCCTGCCAGGCCGGCAAGCACGTTTATACGGAAAAGCCCATGTCGCTGACTGTTGTCGAAGGAAGGAAGATGGTCGAGGCCGCCCGTAAGTACAACCGGGTGTTCCAGAGTGGTTCGCAGCAGCGATCCATGCCGGCGAACATCAGCGGCTGTAAGTTCATTCGCGAAGGCGGGTTGGGGAAAATCCAAAAGATCATTGCCTGCAATTATCAAAGCCCGTGGTTCGCGAATTTGCCTGCCGAAAAGATTCCCCAGGGACTCGACTGGGAAATGTGGTGCGGACCAACCAAGAAGGTTCCGTTTAGTTTCGGAATCTATCCCCCCCGTTCTAACCCGGGCTGGATTTCCTTCCGCCCGTATTCCGGTGGTGAAATGACGGGGTGGGGATCGCATGGGCTCGACCAGATTCAAAGCGCTCTGGGTATGGACGATACGGGCCCAACGGAAATCATCGTCGAAGGCGAGGCCCTTGAACCGCCGACATACAACAAGCCGGAATCCCTGATGCGCGGAGCAGACCTGTGCAGCACGCCGCACCTGAAGTTCAAGTATGCCAATGGTAACACCGTGATACTTGATCCCACCTCCAAACAACATGGAGCTGGCGGAATATTCATCGGCGAGAATGGCAAGCTCGAGATCAAACGGGCTGGGCTTGCCTCGAATCCGGAAGAAATCGCGCAGAAGCTCCTCAAAGGCCAACCGTCGCAAGATCAGCAAAATCGTTCTTCCATGGCGTTGCACCTTGGCAACTGGCTCGAGTGTTGCATAACGGGCGACGAACCCATTGACAGCGTGGAGTCAGGGCACAGAACGGCTTCGCTCTGCCACATTCTCAATATCGCACGGTATGTGGGAAGGAATCTCCAATGGGATCCGGAAAAAGAGCTCTTTGTCGGCGACGATGAAGCAAACTCCTACCTCAGTCGCGAAATGCACAATGGCTACGAATTGCCTGATGAGGTTTAACGCACTACCAGAAAGAAAAGGGAAAAGGTTCCTGACACGTTTTTCACATCCGGTTGAGGTAACCCACTTATTTCTAAAGGAGGAGCACCGATGCGTCTTTCATGTTTTGTTACGCTGATCTTACTTTGCCCCGTCGTGACGCTTGCCGAAGAAGGTTTTGTTTCTCTGTTCGACGGGAAGACCCACGATGGCTGGCAAGGCGACATCAAGGGCTATACGATCAAAGACGGCGTGTTGATCTGCGATCCCGGCCACAAGATCTTCACAAAGAAGGAGTATGCCGACTTCATCTTCCGCTTCGAGTTCAAGCTGCCCCCGAAAGGCTACAATGGCGTGGGAATTCGCGCGGCAACCAGTGGCGTTCAGGCATATAACGGCATGGAGATCCAGATCCTCGACGATGGGCATGAGGTCTACAAGGATTTGCAGCCCTATCAGTATCACGGCTCGATTTACGGAGTTGTGCCGGCCAAGCGCGGAAGCCTGAAACCGACCGGCGAGTGGAACTGCGAAGAGATCCTGTGCCAAGGCAACCACGTGAAGGTCACGGTCAACGGCACGGTGATCGTCGACGCCGACTTGAGTAAAATCGACAAAACCAAGACGCTGGACGGCCAGAACCACTTCGGCTTGCACAACGAAAAGGGCTACATCGGACTCCTGGGCCACGGTTCGCCGGTCGAATTCAGAAACATCCGAATCAAAGAACTGAAATGAAGATGTAGGGTGGGTCGAGGAACGAAGACCCACGTCGTAGAATGACGAAGCACGAATGACGAAAGGAAGAAGCTTATTTCGTCATTCGGATTTCGTCATTTAGTGCTCGATTGCACAGTCGGGCAGCAAGACTATTAGACCATCCCATGGGATAGCATCACACCGAAGAAGTTGAAAGGTGATACGATGCACGATTCAAAACAGCCGTCTCGTCGCGACATTCTCAAAGCGGGCGCGGCCGCCCTGGCGGCGCCGTATGTTATTACGTCCAACGCCTTGGGAGCCGAGGGACGACCGCCGGCCAGCGAGCGGGTCACTCTCGCTTATATCGGCATGGGGGGCAGGGGACGCGGCAACATGCAGGAGGCATTGTCCTGCGCCGATGCACAGGTCTTGGCCGTCTGCGACGTTTGGGACCAACGGCGCGACTTGGCCAAGAGCATGGTGGATAAGCACTACAGCAGCACGGACTGCTCGGCCTACGTCGATTTTCGCGAGATCTTGGCGCGCCGCGACGTCGACGCGGTGAGCATCGCCTCGCCCGACCATTGGCACGTACCGATGGCCGTGATGGCAGCCAAGGCCGGCAAGGACGTTTCGGTGGAGAAGCCGCTGGGGATGAGCGTTGCAGAGGACCAGATCTGTCGCGACGTAGTCAAACGATATGCGCGCGTGTTCCAATACGGCTCGGAGGCCCGGATGAACGCCGCCGTCCGCTTCGGTTGCGAATTGATCCGCAACGGGCGCGTGGGCGAGCTTCGCGAAATTCGCGTCAAGGCTCCGACCATGGACAGGATTGGGGTGCGCTATAGCAACGGAGCGTGGGTTCCCAGTTCGGACCCGAAAGTACACCGCTATATCCATGGGGTTCCACCGCAACCCAAGCCGGCGCCCAAGGGGTTGAACTACGATCTGTGGCTTGGTCCCGCGCCATGGCGGCCGCACGTAGGATGTCACGAGTTGGGCCATAACTGGTTCCACGTTTACGACTACTCCTTGGGTTTCATTGCCGGATGGGGCGCCCATCCGCTGGACCTGATGCAATGGGCCTTCGATACGCACCTGGACGGTCCCTGGGAAGTTGAAGGGACCGGCGCGATCCCCACTCCCGCGGAGGGCGTCAACGATGCGATCTTCCATTGGGACGTCCGGATTCGATTGGCCAGCGGCGTCACGATATCGTTCTTCGCGCACACCATGGCCAAGGACGAGCCGCCCGAATTTGCCCATGACCAGAGCAAGAATCCCTATCCGCAAATGCTTGGCGTCGCGGGGAATTACGTGCAGTTCATCGGATCCGAGGGCTGGATTGCCATTCCCTACAGCGGGGAGTACTGCTCGGAGCCGAAGTCGCTGTGCGAGGCGAAGTTGGGCCCCGACGCGGTCCGCCTGCCGGTGGGCACCGGGCAGGAAAGGAACTTTATCGAGTGTGTGCGAACTCGCAAGCAGCCCGTTTGTGACATTGACGATGCCGTGCGCACCGACAGCCTATGCCATATCTCGGATATCGCGATCCGAACCGGTCGAAAGATTGTCTGGGACCCGATCAAAGAGGAAATCATCGGAGACGAAGAGGCTTCCCGCCGACTCAGCCGGGCGATGCGCGTGCCGTGGCAGATTTGATCGGAACCAGCGAAAACGAATTGCAGCGGCTCGACAAGATCAACCATTAAACGGAGATTACTATGATGCAATGTTCGGACAAACTGTCTCGTCGCGACATTCTCAAAGCGGCGGCGGCCGGTCTGGCTGTACCCTGCTTCGTTCCGCGAAGCGTGTTGGCCGCGCCGGGTGTGCCCGGGGCCAATGACCGCATTCGCACGGGCGTAATCGGATGCGGACGCCGGATCCAGGGCGTGATGCGACAATCGCCCAAAGACATTCAGCTTGCCGCGATCTCCGACTGCGATACGCGGCAGATGGGCGTGAATTCGTATTTCGGCAAGGCCGAAGACCGCATGAAACGCTTTCCGGAAGTACGACTGACCGAAGGCGCCCGCGTAGCCGACGGCAAGCTGATCCTGGACGGACAGGGCGGAACATTGATTGCCGGACCGAAATGAAAAAGGGCTCAAATGAAAAAATGAAAAAGGGGTCGGGCTACTTTTTGGAAAAGTAGCCTGACCCCTTTTTGCTCCCGGGTGAAATGAAAAAGGAATGAAAACGTAGCCTGACCCCTTTTTCAGATCTTTTTCAGCTTTAGGAGGATCAATGATGACGATGGGCACGAAGGAAGACATTGAGGCATTCGTAGCAACGGAATATTTAGCAAGGACGTTGCCGAATACCTTCGATCCTCACAAGTTTGTATCGGCGGCTCCGCCGAAGCCCGACGTTATTTACGGTGGAAATATCGGCATCGAAGTTGGTTATGTGGGGCTACCACAGAATATAGCAGGTGACATCCAAGAACAGCGGTTTGTCAAACAGCTGAACGATGTTCTTGGTCAACGCATTCGCGCTGATGTTGAAGTTGATCTCATTATGCAGGACGATAAGGATATTGTTGATCATACCCCAGTCGAGGAAATGGGGACGTACCTACCAGGCTCCATCTGGTCGGCATGCGGATATCGGCGGTCAGCCCCTCGTCGATGATGCAAAAGAGCCGCCCCCGCGCCGAGACCATCGCGCTGACGCTTGCCAAATGCTCGTGGCTGCGAGCGTATTTCGGATAACCGATCCACTGGACATGCTTCGGCAGCCCAACCCGCGTGTCTCGGGCAACCGCATTGCTGTCTGGCCCGTGCAGATAATGGGTCCACTGGTCAATCTCGCCCGGCCATGGTTTGGTCGTCTTCTTCCAAGTGTCACCCGACTTGATGCAAGCCACGCCGTACGGCGCCAGCACGCGCATCACCTCTTCGGTGGAAACACGGCCGAGGTCCTCGGCGACAATGAGGTTGACGATGTTATCCGTATAGGGGAGATAGTTCTTGTTCCACTGTTGGACCGACGCCCTGCCGTACAAACCTTGTCCCTTGATATACTCTCGGGCCTTGGCCGTTTCGTCCGGATCGCGGCAAAGTCCGTGAACCACGAAGCTGTCATTGGCAAGCAACTCGGTCATAAACGGGCCGCCACCCGAGCCGACATACACGACGAGCCCGCCCTGGATGCCCGAGCTTTTCGCGATCTCCCGAGGCGACTGGCCCAAGACGGCCGTGGTGACGGTAAGAAGGACGAAAGTCAACACGATTCTCATTGTCGCGACTCCTTAAGGAAGCCAAGGTATCTACTTGGTATTCCAGATCGACTTCAGTTCGTGGGCTTGAAGCTTGAGCAGCTTGGCCGTGCCGCCGTGTGCGGTAACCGAGATCTCTTCAACATCCTGCTTCTGAGGACCGCCGGCGGTAATGAAGACCCGGCCGTCGCCGCCGGCAATTTCGGTCAGTGAGCGATCAGCCAAGACCTGCAGGCTGATCTTGCCGTCCACCGTCTTCAGCGGCGCGTCGTTAAGCTTCTGATCAGTGACACTATACTTGATCTGCCGGCCGGGGAGGTTCAGTACGATTTCCTCGGCGTCGCCCACCTCAACCGTGAGGCGGACGTCGAGAAGATCGCTGCCGATGGGTAGCGTCACCGGCTCGTCGGCCACAAGGTCCTGTGCATCCGCCAGGTTGCTCTTCGCTCGCAGTTGCTCGATCTCTTTGACGGGCTTGGCAAACATTCGAATGCCGTCTTCGGTGGTGCGCAGCGTTAGGCGATGGGGAAAACTGAAGTGCTGGTTGTATGGCCCCGGCGCTGCAATCCTGACCCAGCCGATCTGGATCTTGCGGCCGTCGGGCGCGTTGTCAAAGGTCTGGGAAGCGTAGTACGGACCGTAGTGGACCCGGTGCTTGCCCTCGTGCTCCGGGGTGAAGGTCTTCCCGTCGAATGTCCCCACGGCATACTTGGCATCGGCCGCGAAGACCACCCAGCGGGTGTTTGCTGCATCGCCGTCAACGGGAAGCTCGAACAACTCGGTGCACTCGTAGTAGCCCGGTAAGTGACTCTGTTCGGTCCAGTCTTTCATATTGGTCGAGGTGTAGAAGGCAGCGTTGCGCCCGCCCTTCTCATCATAGACGGCCATCACCCAGTGGCCGCCGAGTTGTTTGGCTTTGTCATCCAGGGGCGTATCGTTCTGATCGTATTGATACCAAATCACCTTCGGATCGCGGCCGCCGTGCTTCACGACGGGGTTTTTCTCATAGTAGGTGAAGGTTTCGCCGCCGTCGGTGCTGTAAGCGATGGATTCGCCGCCGTATTTCGGAAAACCGTAGCCGGTGTCGGTGAAGAAGGCGACCAGCGCGTTCTTGCCCCAGCCGGCCGTGTTCTTCTTGTCTACCGTGGCGCCGCCGGAAAAGCAGTCGTGTGCAGCAAACGTCTTGCGGAGCAGCTTATTGGGATGTTGCTCCCAATGCAGGAGATCCTTGCTCGTGGCATGCCCCCACGTCATGTTACCCCAAGGCAGCCCCACCGGATTGTGCTGGAAGAAGAGATGCCACTTGCCATTGTGGTAGACCATGCCGTTGGGATCGTTGTTCCAGCCCACCTTCTGGGTGAAATGGAACTGGGGGCGATAGGGCTCTTTGTAGAAATTCTCTTCGCCGGGAATGGCGTCGGATTGTTTCACCAAGGCAAAACCTTCGTCCGTGGTCTTGTCGACCACGACGCGCGCCTGCTTGCCCTGGTAGCGTTCGATGGTGAAGAAAGCATACCAGTCGACCTGCTCGGGCGAGGAGGCCACATTCAGGCCATACTCACGGACCTTTTCCTCGCCGATGTAGAGATGAATATGAGCATCGACCTTGCCGTTCTGGATCGGGATGATGAGATACTTGTTCTCGACCGTGAATTCCTTTTCCCTCGTCTGCAAGTCCTCCTGGCCGAAGGCCGCAACGCTAAGAGTGAGAAAAAGGAAATGTACAGCAACAACCCCAAAGAAAATCTTTTTCATGACACTACTCCATCTGGTGAAAAACTGCTAGCGACCTTAATCAAGGGATATAAAGTTAATTGGCAGACTCCTTCGTCGGCACTAGCCGCACGGCCATGCCTCCTTGGGCCGTCATGGCGGCCTTCAGAACGCTGTCGCTGCTGACTTGCTGGCGGGTCACGCGGACCTTGGTGCGCGTGTCGACGGTCGGATCGTCGCTGTAGATATGAGCGTCGAACAGTTGGTCGGCAGGCAGGAAATCCAAGCGGACGTCGAGTGTGCGCGGCTGACCGGCGTTCATGCAGCCGATGAACCACTCGTCGCCGTGACGCCGCGCGATCACCGCATACTGCCCGATCCGGCCGTGTAGCACCTTGGGTTGTGGGCCACGCCCGGCTCGACGCGGATTTCCAACGCGTCGTCCTTGATTCGCCAGGCATCCGAGTTCTCTCGGAGCCAGATCCAGCCATCGGCCGGTTTGCTGTCGAAGGTGTCCTCGAAAACCACTTCCGGCTCGGCGGCCGAAAGCGACAGACTGAGCATCGGCAGGGCAACGGCAACAAGTAGCAAGCGTTTCATGAGGGAACTCCTTGGGGTGAGGTGGTTGCCAGCGAGACGACGGCATTTTGGGTTCAACCAATCATGTCTAATAAACTCCGTCTATGTCTACAGCCGTCCAGCATCTTCGAGCATCAGTATCAGGATATCGTGTCATCGATCGAGTTGGCAACCGGAAGAACGTCTTTTCTTACCGGGAAATCGTCCGGCAATATCCCGACACGCGACGGGCCCAGGAGGAGACCGGCTTCCGGAACTCAGTGGCCCGGACAGAATTCCGGTTTAGAAAAGACGATTTTCTGGTTCAAGAGAGCGACTTAGCTTGCTATACAGATAAGGAATGTGTGCCGGCTAGCGTTGCCCGCCGCGGCGGTCTGGTCGAGCCGTGCGAAAACGGCAAGTATCGGCCGTCGTGAGTTTTTGCCCTGGCGGCTCCCGCCCGTACCCTTTGGAGGTTCACCATGTTTCGTCCCTGGTTACTGTTGGTTGCTTTGACCCTGTTTCCTGTGTTCCTTGTGGCGGCCGTTGCTACGGCCCAGGAGCCGGAGGAGCCGAGGCCCGCGTCGTCTGCTAATGTCCTGCAAAACAACGCGGCAGCGGTTGCCCCGCACGAAGCGGCCCGGCGGTTGCTCGAAAGACTCCTGCCCGAGAGGGCCGACGAGTTCGTCCTGGAAACGATCAGCGCCGAGGAGGGCAAGGACGTCTTCGAGATCGAAAGCGCCGGGGACAAGATCGTCATTCGCGGCAATAACGGCTTGGCGATTGCCACCGGGTTGAACTGGTATCTGAAGTATCACTGCGCCTGCCATGTCTCGTGGGGCGGCACGCGGTTGGAACTGCCAAAGGTGCTGCCGAAGGTGGAGGGCAAGGTTCGTCGGGCCGCGTGGGCGAAGCACCGCTACTTCCTGAACTACTGCTGCTTCGGTTTCACGATGCCGTTTTGGGATTGGCAACAGTGGGAATGGCTAATCGACTGGATGGCGCTTAACGGCGTGAACACGCCGCTGGCGGTGACCGGGCAGGAGGCCGTGTGGCAGGCCGTGTGCAGGCGGCTGGGAATGTCCGAACAGCAGATCGACGAGTTCCTGGCCGGCCCGCCGTATCTGTCGTTCAGTTGGATGGGCTGCATGGACGGCTTTGGCGGGCCGCTGCCACAAAGTTGGATCGACAGCCACGTCAAACTCCAGCAGAGAATCCTTGCCCGCCAACGCGAGTTGGGTATGACGCCCGTCCTGCAGGGCTTTACCGGCCACGTGCCGCCGGCCGTCAGGCAGAACTTTCCCGACGCCAAGCTGCACAATATCCGCTGGGTCCAGTGGGAAACGGACCTGCTCGATCCGCTGGATCCGTTGTTTGCGAAGATCGCGGAAATGTACATGCAAGAACAGGCCAAACGTTTTGGCACCGATCATCTGTACGCGGCCGACACCTTCGTCGAGCAGGTGCCGCCCAGCGGTGACCCGAAGTACCTGGCCGACGTGAGCCGGGCGACTTACAGCGGGATGACCAACAGCGATCCAGATGCGGTGTGGGTCTTTATGACCTGGCCGTTCAGGTACAAGCAAGGTTGGTGGCACCAGGATCGCATTCGAGCGTTTCTTGGTGCAGTGCCGCATGAACGGATGCTGTGTCTGGATCTGTTCTGCGAGACGGGACCGCAATGGAGCCGCACGAAGGCATTCTATGGAAAGCCGTGGTTATGGTGCAACATTCAAAACTTCGGCTGGCGAATCAATCTCGGCGGAGATCTCCAGAACATGGCCACCGAGCTGTCCGCCGAAGCGCGAAAGGACCCGGCCCACGGCCAACTGGTCGGTCTGGGCGTTGTCAACGAAGGGCTTGGCTACAACCCGGTCGCTTACGACCTGATGTTCGAGTTGGCTTGGCGCAACGAACCGGTCGACCTGAAGCAATGGCTGCACGGCTACGCCCGCCATCGATACGGTCGGGCCAATGATCAGGCCGACGCAGCCTGGGCGATCCTCATTAGCACCGTACATCCTGCACCCCGGCCGTGCGACCGCCGCTACGTCATCGGCCACGTGCCGACGCTCAAACCGATCAAGGGCCAGCCCTACGATAACGCCCAACTGGCCGAGGCCTGGCGACTGCTGCTCGATGCGGCCGAAGAGCTTGGCGATGGGGCTCCCTACCGGTTCGACCTGGTCAACGTCGCCCGCCAGGTACTCTCCAACCACGCCACGAAGATGCACCAGGATATCATCGCGGCGCACCAGGCTAAGGACGTCGAGGCCCTGCAAGAAGCGTCCGACCGGTTGCTGCAGTTGATCCGCGACCTGGACGAACTCGTGGCTACGCGCGAGGAGTTCCTGCTGGGTCCCTACCTGGAAGACGCCAAGCGCTGGGGGACCACCGACGCCGAGCGGGCAAAGTTCCAGTGGAACGCTCGACGCATGGTGACCGCCTGGGGCTCCATCGAGAAGTATAATGAGTGGAGTTATGGACTCCGCGACCTATGTTACAAGGAATGGTCCGGCATGCTCAGCGGATTCTACCTGAAACGCTGGCAGTGGTACCTCGACGAGTTGGCCGCGGCGCTGAAGCAAGGCAAGACGTTTGATGACACGGCCGTCAGCCGGAAGACGTGGGAGTGGGAGCTGAAATGGGCCGACAATACGGACACCTATCCCACCGAGCCCCGCGGCGACAGCGTCGAAGTGGCGCGCCGCCTGTGGAAGAAATACGGCAACGCTCTCGGACTTGATGCGGATAACCAAGGTGCGGGAACATGGCGTCCGGAATAAGGCCGGGCCCGTCCCGCTATCTTACCGCCGATATTCCAACGGAAAACGTACTGGCAATCTATGAAGAGTGAACGATCTCCCGGATACGATGATGGGCGACGCGGCAACGGCCAACCGGTTGTGGACACTCTCGCGCAGGCAGGCGTAGGGTACGCGTATCCATGGCGGGTTGGCTTCGCCGCGGCGATGGGTGGTTTTCTCTTCGGCTACGATACGGGGATCATCGGCGGGGCCATGACCTCGCTGGAAGAACACTTCCAGATGAACGCCGCTCAATTGGGCGCTTCCGTGGCCATCGTCTTTGTCGGGTGTATTCTGGGGGCCATCTGCGGCGGATTCTTCAGCGATCGCTTCGGGCGGCGGCGTGTGCTATTTGCCACGGCGTGGATGTTCCTGCTATCCGCCGTGCTGACGGCCATCCCACAAACGATCGCTCAATTCAACATCGCGCGATTCGTCGGTGGCGTGGGAATCGGGATTTCCTTACCCGTTGCCGGAGTTTACCTGGCCGAAATCTCTCCCGCCCGGGTCCGCGGCCGGATGGTCTCGCTCAATCAACTGGCTATCACCTTCGGTATCCTCGTTTCGTACGTCGTTGGCTGGTTCGTCGCGGACATCGGCTCCGAAGCCTGGCAAATCGCCACCTCGTGGCGCTGGACTTTTGGAACCGAGGCCCTGCCGGCGGCCCTGTTCGCCGTGGTCCTGATGCTGATCCCCGAAAGTCCCCGCTGGTTGATCCAACAGGGGAGAACCGACGAGGCTCTGGCCGTGCTGACACGGATCGACGGTCCCGAGACGGCCCGCCGGGAGATCGATGAGATCCGGCGGGTGATCGACGAAGAGGACGTCGCTATCACGCAGTTGCTGAAGCCGGGCCTGCGAATCGCTCTGATCATCGGCATTATGCTCTCGCTGTTCGATCAGATCACCGGCATCAACATCGTGATCTACTACATCCAGAAGATTCTTCTGCAAGTCGGCTTCAGTAAGGAAGCTGCCGGCCAAGGAATGATCGCTCTGGGCGTGGTCAACTTCCTGACGACGATTCTCGCCCTAGCCCTGTTGGATCGCGTTGGACGCAAGCCATTGCTTATGTTCTGCCCGCTGGGAATGTCGATAGCCATGTTGCTGCTGGGATTCCAGTTCTACACAGAAATGCTGCCGCCGATCTTTGTGCTGGTCACGATCATTCTCTATAGTTTCTTTTACGCCCTGGGATTGGGGCCGGGGATCCTCTTGCTGCTCTCGGAGATTTTTCCCACGCACGTTCGTGGCAAGGCGGCCGGCGTGTGTACCGTCTTTATGTGGGTCTCCTGCTACTTCGTTTCCGAGCAGTTTCCCACGTGGCTGGAGTGGTCGCAGTCGGGCACCTTTTGGATCCTCAGCGGCACCAGTTTCACGATGTTTCTGTTCGTTTGGCTGTTGATCCCCGAGACCAAAGGCAAGACACTGGAAGAGATTGAACAGTTCTGGAGACGCCGCGGAGGGGCCCGTAAAAATGGCTGAAACGATGACCGGACGGCAGCGGCTGCAGACGGCTATAAGTGGCGGCCAGGCGGATCGCGTACCTTGGGCGCCGTTGATCGATCCCTACTTCCTGGCTTCACTGCCGGAGAGCTTCCAGCGGGAGCATTTCGGCGCGACGACCGACCAGGGCGACACGGTCACCGAGCCGCTCTATCTGTCCGACACGTGGCGGAGGCGCGTGATCGACTTCACGAAACACATCGGCGCCGACGTCTTCCAGCGACACGCTCCGGGGTTGGTCATGCGTGTCGAGGATCTGCACATCGAGCAGAGCCCGCAAGGCCGCGAAATTGTCCGCCGGCACGTTACCCGCCGCGGCGTATTGACCGACGTGGTTTACAGCGTGCCCGAATCACCCAACTACCCGTTCTACGGCAAAGAGTACAAGCTGAAGACAGTCGAAGATCTCGGCGTCTATCGCTACATTTGGGAAAACACCCATTTCGAGTCGGACTACCCGGCCTTCTTGGCCGAGGAGGCGTACATCGGCGACGCCGGGCTGGCGGCCATCGACGGGCCGCAAAGCGCCGTGCAACTGCTCTTGGGCGAAGAAGCCGGCATGTCCAACTTCTATGCCCTGCTTCAGGATCATCCCCGGGAAATCGAGATGCTCATCGAGGCCATGCACGCGAAGATCCGCCAGGCGTATCACGTCATCGCCCAGTCACCGGCAAAGGTCGTGGTAGCCATGGAAGACCTTTCCAGCACCACCTCTTCGCCGGCCATCTTCGAGCGGTTCAGCTGGCGGCATCTCAACGAGTATGCCGACATCGTACACGCGGAAGGTAAGACGTTTCTGGCCCACATGTGTGGGCGGCTGAAAGCCATGGCCCCGTTGATCGCCCAGAGCCGTCTCGACGGCGTGGAGTCGCTCACCCCGCCGTCAATCGGTGACCTCAGCGTCGCGCAGGCCCGGCGGCAATGGGGGCAGCGGAGAATCCTGATCGGCGGCCTGGATGCCAACCTGATGCTTCAGGCCGACCAGCAAGAAGTCCGCACGGCCGTGCTGGACGTGCTCGGACAGGCCGGTGACGGAACCCACTTCGTGTTGAGCAACGCAGACGCGATGCCTCACGGCGCGCGGCTCGATACACTGCAGACCATCGCCGAAGTGACGCAGCAGCATGGTCGGCTGCCCTTGGCCGGCGGCCACAACTGAGAAACCGCTCGCGTGGCCGGGGGCAAGAGGCAAATCCAGCGACTCGCCCGGACGAAGTCGCGGTTAGATAAGGCCGATTTTCCGGTTGCAATCGAGACCCGCGACACTTATGTTTTTGTGATTGAGGTGTGATGCGGTGGCCCTGTTCACCAACGGTGTCGGAGAAGTGAACCCCAGGAAAAGAAGAGTGACGCGCTAATGAGTCAGCAAATCGACGTGAGAAGTGTGTTGGCAACAGCCGTATTGTTAGGAATGCTTGCCGCATTGCGAGCGGTCGCGGCTGACGGTCCGTCCCAAGAGCCTGCTATCGATATTTCGAGCGAGGAGCAGGCACATGAGGTTCGGGACTTGTGGCTACAGGAACTGGCTGCGATCAAGCGGGACATGAAGCGGCCGTGTTGCCGGCTCGAGCAGTCGAGGGACCGTGTTGTCAATATCCATTCGCTGATTCATCCCACCGACAAAACGCCTATGGACGTGATCTTGCGTCGCACGGAAGCGCTGCTTGGGGATTTGCGAACGCTTGGCGGCGCGGCGGATCTTTCTTGGGCGAATACGGCACTGGCGAAATTGCGCGAGCAGGCAAGAACTTCCGTGAACGACGAGCAGCAGACGCAGATGTTCTTGGACATCTGTGCGATCCGTCGTCGGCTGGCCATGAGCAATCCGCTGCTTTCGTTCGAGCAGATCGTTTTCAGTCGCGGCGTGGGGTACAAGGGGTGCATTCATATAACGCCATGGGGAACGGGAGGAGGGCTCGACAATAGCCTGATCCGGAACTCGCCGAAAGAGAGCGATTGGCCGGGCCTCCTGCATCGGACGCCCGAGGGTGAATCGGAACCCGACGGAATTGCGCGGCCGGGGTTGTTCTTGCTGATCGGTTACAAGACGTCGGCGCCGCGCGTCGAGCCGCTCTTCGTGAATGCGGTCATCAACAACGGCCGTCATCGCGGCAAGAAGCTGGTCAACTTCCCCGGCGAGTATCATTTTGCCTTCGATGTAAGCTACGACGGCCAGTCTGTTTTGTTGGCCAAGCGACTTGGCCCGGAGGCGCCGTATCACATTTTCAAGGGAAGGCTCGCCGAGGCCAAGGTGCAACAGCTGACCGACAGTTGGTTCCCGGACGTCGAACCGTGCTTTCTGCCCAGCGGTCGCATCGCATTCATCTCCTTCCGCCGGTGGATTTCGGCCCGCTGCCTTTCATATGTCCCGCAAGCTTGCGGGACCCTGTTCAGCATGAAGGACGACGGCGGCGACGTGATCCCATTGAGTTGGCACGAAACGAGCGAATTGTTCCCCACCGTGGGCAACGACGGACGATTGATCTACACCCGCTGGGACTACGTGGACCGCGACTTCTCGGCCGGCCATCATATCTGGACGAGCTATCCCGACGGTCGCGACCCGCGTGCGCCGCACGGCAATTATGCTTATCCCCATTCCACGTTGGATCTGACTGAAAATGCGTACGACGGCAGGCAGGACCGGCCGTGGGCCGAGTTCCATATCCGCGCGATTCCGAACACTTCGGGCAAGTATGCGGCCATTGCCGGCACGCATCACGGGTCGACGCCCGGGTTGCTCGTGATGATCGACACGTCGATCCCCGACGACAACCGCATGTCCCAAGTCCGTTTCATCCGGGGCGCAGAGCTTTCCCATGAAATCAAGGGAATGTACGAATCACCCGACGCGGAATTCGTGACGCCGTGGCCGTTGAGCGAGTCGTACTACCTGGCATCGCACAAGGGTGGCGCCGTGGTCCTGGTGGATGTCTTTGGAAACATGGAACTGCTGACTGCCCAGGGCGGACAGGGTCCGCGTCCGCTTCGGCCACGGACGAAACCGCCCGTGATCCCGCCTGGTACGACACAAGCCTCGACCCAAAAGAGCGACCCCTCGCAATCGGCCGTGATCAGCATCCTGGACGTCTACAATGCCGATCAGCCGTGGCCTCCCGGGACAAAGATCAAGGCGGTGCGGATTCTCCGGCTGGTCCCAAAACCGTGGATCAGCGGCATAGATCACGCATCGACAGTCGGCTATTCGAAGGGGGGATTGCCGAGGATCGCGCTGGGAACAGTGCCGGTCGAGACGGACGGCAGCGCGTATTTCCACGCGCCGGTCGGATGTGAGATTATGTTTCAGGTTCTCGATGAACAGGGCATGGCGATCCAATCGATGCGCAGCGGCACCTATGTTCATCCGGGCGAGCACCTCTCCTGCGCGGGTTGCCATGAAGACAAATCGAGAGCGCCTCGCCGATCGGCCCCGAAGCTGGCCTTCCAGCGCCCGCCCTCGGTCATTCAGCCTGAGACGTCGCTGGGAACGGTTCCGGCGTCCTACCCGCTTCTGGCCAAACCGGTCGTGGAGAAGACATGCATCCCCTGCCACAAGGCCGAGCAGACCGCCATGCAAAGCGCCAAGTATGGGGATTTGGAGCCATACGCCTTCTATTTTCACGGCAATTATGATTCGTTGGGCCTCGTCCCCCGCCATGGAGGCTATCGAACCACTGCCGGCCGCTTCGGCGCGCGCGAGTCGCGCATGGGCAAAGCCCTGTTGGATGAGACGCATCGCAAGCTTCTCCAGAGTGGAAAGATCAAGGAAGAGGAGTTCCGTCGCGTGGTCCTCTGGTTGGACTCGAACTCGCTCCATCTGGGCGCCTACAACAACGATGCCGCACAGCATCGCGGCGAGATCGTCTGGCCCTTGTTGGAATTCGACCCCGAGAATCCCTTGGCCCTGGAGGCTGCAAGACAATAGGGTGGGCATACATGGAAAACTCCTTTGCCTTTCTTTCTTCCCGCCCGCTTGGTAAACTGCCTACGGGCCCGACTTTTGCCTGAAACATGGTTCATTGGAGGTGTCTGCCATGCTATGTTCGAAAGATCCGTCTCGTCGCGACATTCTCAAAGCGGCGGCGGCCGGTTTGGCTGTGCCCTGCTTCGTTCCGCGAAGCGTGTTGGCCGCCCCGGGCGTGCCCGGGGCCAACGACCGCATTCGCACGGGCGTAATCGGATGCGGAAACCGGATCCAGGGCGTGATGCGACAATCGCCCAAAGACATTCAGCTTGCCGCGATCTCCGACTGCGACACGCGGCAGATGGGCATGAATTCCTATTTCGGCAAGGGAATGACCGGCCGCGGCGGGTGGCGAAAGCCGACCGATAATGTGGTATCCATCGGTACTTTCAACAAGTTGCCCCGCTATCAGGACTACCGCGAGATGCTCGACCAGCAGAAGCTGGACGCGGCCTACATCGGCACGACCACGCACGCCCGGGCGCTCTGTTGTATTCACGCCATGCAGGCCGGCCTGGACCTCTATGCCGAAAAACCGCTAATCCTGACCGTCGAAGAAGGCCGGGCTGTGGCCAACGCCGTGAAGAAGTACAAGACGATCCTTCAAGTGGGCACGCAAGGCACTTCGATCGAAAGCAATCAGGCGGCCGTCACCCTGATTCGCGGCGGAGCATTGGGCAAGATCCAGAAGGCCGTCACGCCCAACTATATCTCGGGCAGTGATTGGCCCGGCACGCCGGGCAGCCCGATCCCCAAGGAGGTCAATTGGGACATGTGGCTGAATCAGGCCCCAATGATTCCGCACAGTACGAACCTCTATCACGGCAATGCGAAATGGGGGCCGTGGAATGCGTTCGATTGCGGCGGCGGCTCCAATGGCATGACCGGCTGGGGGACCCATGCCTTCGAGCAAGTGCAGCGATCGTTGGGCAAGGAGGACACCGGCCCGGTCGAAATCTGGCCGGTCAAGCCGGGCGACATGCACAGCCCCGTCACGGCCAGATATGCCGACGGCACAATACTGGAAATGAAGATCGAGCCGGGCAAGGGGCCTGCCTGGGGTTCGATCTTCATCGGCGAGAAGGGAAAGATCGAGATCAACCGCTTCAAGGTGGCGTCCAATCCGCCCGAGTTGACCGCCGACATCCCGGCCAGCGAGCCCAACGGCGTACCGGAGCACAACCGCAACTGGGTCGAGTGCATGCGAAGTCGTAAGCAACCCAACGCCCATGCCGAAGGCGCTCACCGCGCCACCACGCTCGCCTTTTTGGCAACTATCGCACGCGAGTTGGGCCGCCGCGTCCGCTGGGATCCGGAGAAAGAGATCTTCCCTGGCGACGAGGAGGCCACGCAGAACCGCTGGGTCTCGCGTCCCAGGCGAGAAGGCTACGAATTGCCCCAATTGCTGTAAACGATCGACAATGAAAGGATAGCTATGAGCAAGTCAGATTCTCGTTCCCATCCGCCGGCCGGGCGGCGCGAGTTCATCACTCGACGGGGGTTCTTGAAATCGTCGGCGCTGGGAGTCTCCGGTACGGCGGGAGCAATTGCCGCGGCGTCGGGAAAGACGTCTGCCGAAGATGCCTCGGTGGAAGCGCAACAAGCGGAAACCTACAACTTCACCCGCCGCGTTCCGGTAGAAAGCGGCTACGACCTGGTGGTCTGCGGCGGCGGCCCGGCCGGCACGGCGGCCGCCGTTTGTGCCGCCCGACTGGGCGCCAAGGTCCTGTTGGTCGAGGCCACCGGATGCCTCGGCGGCATGGGGACCTCGGGGCTGGTGACCGCCTTCGACCCCATGGGCGACGGGAAGCGAATGCTCGTGGGTGGGTTCATGCGGGAAGTCGTGGAAACGATGTTCCATCGCAAGTTCCTCAGGCCGGGGATCGATCCGAATACTTGGCGAAAGAACTACCATCAGTGGACCCAATTCCAGGCGGAAGGCTACAAACTCGTACTTGACGAATTCGTAACCAAAGCCGGCGTCGAGGTCCGCTTCTTCACCCGAGTCATCGATGCCGATGCCGATTCGCAAGGGGGCAAGGTATCCGGCGTCGTGCTGCAGAACATTGAAGGATACCGCTTTATCCGGGCCCGGGCGTATATCGACGCGACCGGCGACGCCGTGTTGGCCGACTTGTGTGGTGCGGCCTGTCGCGAAGCGGGGCGCGATACCCCGGCGCCCATGGCCGCCACGTTGTGCTCGCTCCACGCCGGTATCGACTGGTCGCGGATGGGCAACGAGGATGTGGCCTTGAAGAAGGCCCTGGCCGCCGGTCATTTCACTCAGCCCGACAGGCATTTGCCCGGCATGACTCGAGTCAACCAGACCGTCGGATACCTCAACGGCGGGCATCTGTTCCGCATGAACGCCTTGAAGTGCCAAAACCTCAGCGCCGGCGTGATGCTGGGCCGCCGCATCGTCCAGGAGTATGTCGACTTTTACAGGATGTACGTTGCCGGCTGCGAGGACATCCAACTTGTGACCACCGGCTCGTTGATCGGAGTCCGTGAATCGCGACGGATCGTCGGGGAGTATGAGTTGAACGTCGACGACTACCTCGCCCGGCGGCAGTTTCCCGATCAGATCGCCGTGTTCAACAAGGCCGTGGACATTCACGCCTACGATTGCACGGAAGAGGCGTACCGGCAGTACTACCAGGAATACACCAAGACGGGCCGACTCGGCAAGGGCGAGTGTTTTGGCATTCCCTACAGCATCCTGGTACCCAAGGGTTGGAAGAACCTTTGGGTGGCCGGACGATGCAACTCCAGCGACGTGAAGGTGCACGGGTCGATCCGCGTTCAGCCGGCCGCTTCGATGATGGGGCAGGCCGCGGGCACGGCCGCCGTGCAATCGCTTCGCACCGACCAGCCGGCAAACGATCTGGATACGGAGCAGCTTGTGCAGACGCTTCGCAAGGCCGGGGCCTACCTGCCGCAAAAACAGATGAGCAAAACCATGACCCGTGCGTAACTTACCGACAAGACGCGTGCGTCGATATCCTGATACGGCTGATCGGTCGCGAACAGCCAGATGCGTTTGAGGAGAAACTACGATGTCAAAGAAGTTCGTGATTATCGGATCGGGAAGTCAGTTTACGGAGTTCTTCTTCCAGGAGTTCTTCAAGGGAGACGCCTTTCGCGGCTGTACGCTCTCGCTGGTGGACCGAAAGCCCCAGCGCTTGGAACACGAAATTGCCGACAGACGTATGAGATAACTAACATCAACCAAGTTCTAAGGAGGAACACCATGCACGCCAGCAAGTATTCTTTGCTCATCACATTGGCTTTGGCAATCCCAGCAGCCGCCTCGGCTGAAGACCAACCGGGGCCAACATTGCAGATTACCGAAGACGCCGCGACCGTGTCCATCGCTGCAGCGGAACGACCCGTGCTGCATTACCAACGCACGATGAAACCGAGCCGACCCTTTGTGCGGGAACTGTTTACGCCCTCGGGCCTCAATGTGGTGCATGATGCTCCGAGCGATCACATCTATCACCACGCCCTGATGTGCGCGGTGTATGTCGACGGGATCGATTTCTGGTCGGAGAAGAAGACGTGCGGTCGCCAAGTGCCGGTCGCGTTGGACATCGCGGCGATCAAGTCGTGCGAGCGTGGTTGCCGGGCCGGGTTCACGCAAAACATCGAATGGATCGCCCCCAACGGCGACAAGAGACTCGTTGAGAGCCGTACGATCGAAGTCGTTCAGTTGAAGGGGATCGACGTGCCCGTGGTCAATTGGCGAATGCGCATGGAGACGCCTGCCGGGAAAGAGAAAGTCACGCTCAGCGGCGCCCATTACAGCGGCGTGGGGATACGATTCGTGAAATCTATGCACAAGATAGGTACGCACTTCAACGCCGATAACAAACTCGGCGTATTGGTGCGAGGCGACGAGCACGTTACGCCCACCAAATGGACCGCCTACACGGCGCCGATCGACGGCAAGATGGTCACCGTGGCCATGTTCGATCACCCGAACAATGACTACAAAGCCCATTTCTTCACGATGTCGAAGCCGTTCAGCTACATGTCGGCCACGCTGAACGTCTGGAAGGAGCCGGTGGACATTCTTGCCGACAAGCCGTTGAACCTCACTTACGCGGTCGTAGCCTGGGACGGCGAAACAAGTCGTGAAGAAATCGAGGCCGTTTATCAGCAGTGGATCAAGCTGTAGGCCGCAAGCCTGTTAGCCAAGACCTCGCACGGAGACACTCGGATGCACTCGCGGGAAATCGTTCGCCGAGCTATCGAGTTCGACAGTCCGCCGCGTCTGCCGTTTTGGCAGCATGTGGCGCCGTCGGCTCCTGACGACGTCTGGGAGATCTGGGAGATGGACCGCGGCGAGGCTGGCTGGTTCTTCGATAACGCCGTGATGGACGATTGGGGATGCCAGTGGGCGAAAACGGATCAGGAGAACATGGGCCAGGTCATCGGCTACCCGCTGGAGGATTGGTCGGCATGGGACTCGTATCGACTGCCCGATCCGCGAAACCCATTCTACTTCAAGAATGTCGAAGCGAGGCTGGGCGAGTCGGGCGATCGGTACGTGATGATCACCAGCCACTTCAACCTGATCGAACGCCTGCACATGCTCCGCGGCTTCGCGGCCGCCATGCAGGACTTCTATCTCGAACCGACCCGAGTAGAAAGCGTGCTGGATAGGATACTGCAGTGGAAGCTGGACCATTTCGAGGAGGCCTCCCGCTGGTTCGGCGATCGGGTGCATGGGGTGTTCCTGACCGACGACTGGGGAACACAGCAAGGAACGTTCGTTCGGCGGCAAGTCTTCGACGACTTCTTCGCCAAGCGATACGCCGCGATGTTCGAGGCCGTCCACAGCCACGGCTGGCATGTCATTCTGCATAGTTGCGGACGGATCAATGATTTTGTACCCTGTCTGATCGAGGCGGGAGTCGACGTGCTGAACATGCAGCAGCCGCGAGCTTATGGCTTAGTGGCATTTGGTGAGCAGTTTCGCGGCCAGGTCTGTTTTACAGTCAATGCCGACATCCAAAAGACGCTGCCCGTCGGTGATCCGCAGGAAATCCGCGAAGAAGTCGGGCTGCTTGTCAAACACTGGGGGACGCCCGAAGGAGGTATCCTCGTCGCCGATCCGGGCGAACCGAAGGAGTTGGGAGTCGAGCCGGAATCCATCCAGGTCATGTTCGACGAGTTCATCAAGATGCAGAATTACTGGCAGCCCGCCGGCCAATAAGTGCCGTCAAAGTGGGATGCCTTTTAGGGAGACACAACCATGCCCAAGAAGTTCGTGATCATCGGATCGGGAAGTCAGTTCACCGAGTTCTTCTTTCAGGAGTTCTTCAAAGGCGATGCTTTTCGCGGCTGTACGCTCTCGCTGGTGGACCGCAAGCCGGATCGCTTGGAGCACGAACTCGCCCTGGCCAGGATGCTCAACGAATCGGTCGGCAGCGAGGTGACGATCGAAGGTGGTGGCGACCGCGAGCAGGCCCTCGAGGGCGCCGACTTCGTCTACTGTTTTGCCGCGGTCAATTCGGCCGAGTGCTGGAAGAAAGAGTTTGAACTGGCCAACAAGTACGACATTCATCCGCTGGAAGCCTATACAGCCGGCACGGCTGGCCTGGGCATGGCAATTCGCCACGTGCCGCTGATGTTGGACCTCTGCTCCGACGTCGAGCGCATCTGCCCCGACGCCTGGCTGATCATGGAGAACAACCCCCTGGCGAAGCTGACCGCGGCGGTCGAGAAACATGCCAACGTCAAGTACATTGCCTACTGCAACGGGCACGAGCTTCTCGAAATGGCCCTGGAGCAGATCCTCGACCTGACTGACCGGGACCCGGCCCTGCGCAAGGCCGATCCGCTGGAAAGGGAGTTCCTCGTGCCCGCGGGCAACGTCCAAATGACCTTAGGCGGCGTGAACCATTGCACCTGGATCCTGGACCTCCACGGCACGGCAACCGGCGAGGACTTGTATCCCCGATTGCGCGAGTGCGTCGAGAATCCCGCACTGGTGCCCGAGGGCTATCAGTACTCGGTCGAGATATTCAAGCGATTCGGCCTGTTCCCCTCGCCGGCCGACAATCACTTGGCCGACTACCTCTGGTGCACAGACCGGAGCGTCTGCGAGTGGATGAGGATGGAGCCTTATCCGGTGGACAATTGGTTCGGCAACCGGGACGCCCGCGCATGGGAGGAATTGCGAGCCAGCGTGGTCGATTCCGAGTCGGCCGCGCAATTCGTCTCCCGGCGGCGGACCGGGTGGCGTCATCTGCAAATTGCTCGGCAGTTGCTCTCAGCGAAGCCATCCTGTTTCCCGGCGTTGAATTTCCCCAACCGCGGCGCGATCGAGAATCTGCCGCCGGAAATCATCGTGGAAGTGCCGGCCGTGCTTTCGGCCCAGGGCGTCCGACCGGTGCAGGTCGGCCCGCTGCCCGAAGCGATCGCCGCCACCTGCTCCTTGCACGGCACAATCACCAACCTTGTGGCTGACGCCGCTGCCACCGGCTGTAAAGAGAAGGCTCTGCACGCGCTACTGTTGGATCCGTTCGTGGGCAGCATGACGGTTGCTGAGAAGCTCCTGGAGGACACCCTCGATTACAACAGCGAGTACGAAACTCGCTTTTGAGCAGATGCGCTACGTTATGAGGACTGTGGAATCATGGGCCCCATGACGTGCAACTTCGACTATTCCGGTACGTTGGCCGAAACCCGTGAGGCGTGAGGTCAAATTATTCAACCGAACCTCAAGCACCATGGTAGCATAGACTTGGCACAGTCGAGATCCGAGAATCTCGGCCGAAGGTGCCCGTTGAGATCGAGTCCGGGAGGCGGATTTGGCGGGGTTTTCGAGATGAGCGCAGACCGCGGCTCCAACAGATTGTGCAGATCAGAGACTATGCTGCGTCACGGTAGTAGTATCGCAGCATGCCACCGAGCCGCTCACGGCATCTAACCTCGCCGGTCGTTTGTCCGACG
This sequence comes from Candidatus Nealsoniibacteriota bacterium, assembly GCA_013202865.1. Lineage (GTDB taxonomy): Bacteria > Planctomycetota > Planctomycetia > Pirellulales > Thermoguttaceae > JABMRB01. Next base: position 40,113 of record JABMRB010000858.1, read on the forward strand.
CCATCGTCCGGCTCGATAATCCGATTGCCCGATCCCTGATGGTTTCGGCGCGGCCGGGGTCGCGATTCTGATACATAATCAGTCGTCGGAAACTATTTCCCCCGGGGTTGGCGCGGGTTTCGGCCAGGATGTAGCCAGCCGCGTTGCCGAACAGCGGCCAGATCGCCCTCGCCGGATGCCGCCGGGGCGGGTGATCGCCCCGTCCACCCGCGTGCTATACTTACACTTCCCCGGACTCGGTAGGTTTTAAGGTGACCGAACACCGCAGGGTTTGGCGCCCTTATCAAGCGCCACGCGGTTTTGCAACATCCCGCGATCCTCCCCTGCGGCCCCCGAGTCCGGGGATTTTTGATCGCCCCAGGCTCGCGTTCGGCCGGGCCGCCGTTTCGGGTTCTGCAATTGCTGGGGGCATGTTTGGTTCTCCGTGGGCGGTTACCACAACCGGCCGCGCGACTGCATCTCGGGACCGCCGCTGCCGAGGATGCGTGCGGCGGTCAAACTGAATAGGCCTAATAGAAACCGTATCGCCGCCCAGGACGTGGCCAGCTCTAGGCGATGTCGATGACACGGTTGAGCAAGGCGGCCCAACGGAAGCACAAATCTTGGGCGGATGAGGCCAATCGAGTTGAACTCGTTCTCTCCGCCGAGTAACCGCAGGGCAAACAGAATATGCGTGTGATATACGCTTGCGATGTTGGCAGCACTAAACAAGACACCGATGCATTCGCGTAGGTTGGTTGCGTCGCCAACTCATCACCTCAGTGACCTGGTTGGCAAAATGCAAAAGCCCCCTTCGTAGCCCACGTCAGGCTGCGAAGGGGGTTGGGGTGTCTTGAGCGGACAATTGACTGATTGTGGTAGTCGGTCGGCAACTACGAACTAACCAGGCATCAGTGAACCTGCCGTGAGGCCTGTCTCTTGTTTTGCCAGTAAGCTGGCTCCTTGCTCAGCGGGGTCAGGTGCTGCGTCCGCTACGTCAGTTTTTCTTATCGGCACGTTCTGCACGGTTCTACCGCCAAACCCTCGGACACGTCTTTACTCCGTCGGCAAACTTTGCCCCAGTTGCCGGGCTTCGCGGGCCTTACGCCGAGTTATGTGCGAAGTATAATAACCGCTCCTGGGCCAGAACTATGGCCGAGACGCTCAGCCCACGCGTTCGGCTCAGTCGTGCTGCCTTGCTCGTCAAGCAGCCGCCAGCAAAAGCGGAGTAATTTAATGGCCATGAAATCCAACCCGCCCGAGTGGATGCCGTCGGACGAACTGATCGAGATGGAGGCCCAGGTTTTCCCTGATGGCTTCACGCTCCGGGACGAGGCGAACGCCATTGTGGCCATGGCCTTCCGCAACGGCCCGATCGAGGACCTGCATGCCGGCAAGTCGTCCGAGCTGCTGTCCGACCCGAAGTTAAGCCGGATCACCGACGACGAGATGAAGACCATCATGGTCAACGCGTGCGAGCAGGTCACTAAGCTGCTGGAAATGAAGGAGACCGACCCGGAGGCATACTACCGGCAGATACTGTCCCACAACCACATGTATTGTCGGCGATGGGAGCGGTAGACCTAGATCACGAGGAGACCCATGGGCGTTGAAGATGACGATGGCTTTCGACTCGCCGGCGACAATGCTACGCCGCCCACTTCGTCGAGTTACTGGGTTGTCGATGGCCTGCTTCTGGGCGGTTCATATCCGGGCGCCCATGAACCGAAGAAGCACGAACAGAAGATCCGTGCATTGCTCGATGCGGGCGTTCGGTTGTTCGTCAACCTGATGGAACGGGACGAGACAGATCTTCGGGGGCGGCCATTCGTGCCGTATGCCGATCCGGTCCTGCAGCTATGCCCCGAGGCGTCGTGCGTTCGCCTCCCCGTCCAGGATCTGTCGACTCCGACCGTCGAGCAGATGCAGACGATCCTCGACACAATCGATAGCTCGATGGATGACAAGCGACCGGTCTACGTCCACTGCTGGGGCGGTGTCGGGCGGACGGGCACGGCGGTCGCGTGTTGGCTGTTGCGGCACGGGCTGGCCGATCCGACCAACATACTGAACGCCCTCATGGAGCTGCGACGGCAGGACCGTGAACGAGGCCAACGCATGTCCCCGGAGACAGCAGATCAACAACGGTTTGTGAAGCAATGGCTGGCACGGGAGACCGACGAATGAAATCCGACACATTCCAACAGGGTGTCGGTCTAGCAAACCTCTCCGGCTTTGAATACGTTTTCAACCGCGTGCCACCAGCGGCGTGGCTACAGGCGGTTCGTTGCAGCGGTAGCCCCAGGTACCCCTAGTCGAAGAGCATGCGGATGGTCGCCAAGTGCAGCTTGATTGTGGGCCGACCGACATCAAGCGAAAACTGATCGACGTAGGCCGGAATGGAACACGTGACTGTTCCTGAGAAACCCACCACCCAGGTAAACGCAGAACCCAATCAAACCCTCCTCTTCTCCACCGTCGCCACCTCCTTTTCGATGAACCGCTCTATTTGGCGGAGGAAACCAGGGTCGCCCAATTCTCGGGCATACGACATTGCCAATCTCTTAATCTGTCTTACTGCCTTCTTGACCGAGTAACTACTCAGCCCAACCATGCCCTTTATTGGACGTCCCGCCAATCGCGTGTCAAACACCTGAAGAGCCAGCGGCCCCAACCTCTGCTGAATCGTAAGAGCCCATCGGAGCCATCGCCAATCGCTTTGCGGGCTGGGGCGGCGTACCGTTGGCTAGCGAGATTCCGTGGCGGCACGCTGCTTGCCGCGGTGGAGATAGGCGTCCAAAACGGGCCGGAGGCGGCGAAGTTGTTTGCGGTCGGCCCGATCACGGCGCTCTTCGGTGCGGTAACTGCGGACCGCATCGCCGTGAGATCCTCTCCAAATGTCCGGACGAAGGTTGGCGTAGTCGGTCGAACCGGCCAGCAACTGGTCGAGCACGTCCTTCACGTACGGTTCAAGGATGCCTCTGATGTGAGCGTTGTACTCCTCGGCGAGTTTTCTATCAGGCCATTCTCGTGGAAAGCCGCTTCCCAACCGTCGCCGCCTCCCTCGCCATCGCCTTCTGAATCATTCCGATAAAGGCCGGGTCACCCGAGCGGGCCGCATAATCCCTTGTC
>JABMRB010000859.1 GCA_013202865.1 Candidatus Nealsoniibacteriota bacterium
CCGCTGTAGGCGGCGGGCGGAACGGGGAGATCACGACCAGCGTTGGTTGGTTGCTCCTTAACCCGTGCTAAAGCACGGGCCTAATACCGCCTGCGGCGGAAAAGCCCGGTAAACCGGGCTGGGGATGAACGGATACCGGCCACAAAACATTCTGAAGAACCTCTATTCGTAGAACGTTGCATCACTTCTTCGGCTTCCTCTTAGGCGCGATGAACCGCTGGCTATGATCCGTCCACCCTCCCACCTTCGCCGGTGTGCTCGCGGACTCGGCGTAGTCGGTTAGTTCCTCGAGTATCTCCGGATGCTGCGATGCGAGATCGTTCTCTTCCAGCGAGTCGGTGTCGACGTTGAATAACTGCCATGGCTGGGCTCTGGACTTGAACGCCTTGAAGTTCCCTTTGCGCACGGCCACCTGACCGACGTACTCCCAGTAGAGAAAATCGTGCTGCTGTTGCGTGCCACGCCCCAGCAAGGTCGGCAGGAAGGAGATGCCGTCGAGCCCGGCGGGCGTCTTCGCGCCGACCGCTTCGGCCAGCGTCGGCATGACGTCGGCGAAATAACATAGATGATCCGTGACCGCCCCGGCCTTGATCTTGCCGGGCCAGCGGACGAAATAGGGCACGCGCAGGCCGCCTTCCAGCAGACTCCCCTTGCCGCCGCGAAAGACGGTCGAGTTGGGCTCGAATACGCCGCGCGGATGGGCCTCGTCGCGGAAATAGGCTTGCCCGCCGTTATCGCCGCTGAATACGACGATCGTGTTGTCGTCGATCCCGAGTTCCTTCAACAGATTCAGGATCTGGCCCATTTGGCGATCGGCCAGATGGACCATGGCCGCGTACATGTTGGGATCGCTATCTCGACGCTGGCCCTTGCCGCCCAGTTTCATGTCCTTATACATCAGCCACGACGGATCGTCCTCGGGCATGCCCCACAGACCGTGCGGCAAGGTGTAGGGCAGATAGCAGAAGAAGGGGCGATCCTTGTTCCGGCGAATGAACTGCATCGCTTCGTTGTGAATCAGGTATTGCGAAAAGGTCTTGCCCGTGTGTGGATCGCCCGTGTTGCCCTCGAGCATTTCCCGCTTGCCGCTGCGGACGAGATACTCGGGGTAGTAGGAATGGGCGTGGACCTGATGGTAGTAGCCGTAGAAGACGTCGAAGCCATGCAGCTCGGGCACGCCGGTCGTGCCGGTCTCGCCGATCCCCCATTTCCCGAATCCACCGGTTGCATAGCCGGCCGCCTTGAACATCTCGCCAAGGGTGAACTCGTCGGCCGCGATCGGCGTGCCCCCGCCGTTGGTGCGGACCTGACAGTGTCCGGTATGTTTCCCGGTCAGCAACACACAGCGAGTCGGCCCGCAGACGGGCGCCCCGGCAAGGCATTGCGTGAATCGCATCCCGTCGGCCGCCAGGCGGTCCAGGTTGGGTGTCTTCAAGACCTTGTGACCCATGGACGAAAGCTCGAAGTAACCGATCTCGTCCAGCATCATATAGACGATATTCGGCCGATCGGCTCGGTCGGCGGCCGCCAGATTGCCGGCCAGCGTCAGTGCGATTGCGAAGAAGGCTGCCGTTGCCAAGAGATTGCGTTGCATCGCTCTGTCTTCCTAGTGCTATATCACAGTTTGATTCTGAGGTAGCCACGGTCGCCAGGCCGTGGGAGTTCCGCACTCTTGCGAGTGCGGCTACGTCAAGGATGGAAGCCGTCGGTGCTGCAACGGTCGGCCGGCGTGTTGACGATCTACTTGGCACCGTCAACCTTGACGCCACTGCCAAGCGTCAAGTCGAATCGTAGATCGCTGCTGCTCTTGTTGATCTGGTGTACCTCGACGGCCAGCACGTTGGCGCCCTTCTGTAGGAACTTGGGATCCACGTTGAAATAATGCCGCGTGTGCCCGTCGTCCTTTGCGTTCTGGATGGCTGTGTCGGCATGCTTGGCGTCCTTTTCCAGATTCTCGCGGGCCACCTCCTGGCCGTTAAGATAGACCGCGGCACCGTCGTCGCAGATGAGCCCCAGCACCAGGTCCTTTACTTTTGACGGGTCATCGGCCTGGAAGGTACGGCGAAAATAGGCGGTGATGTGTTTCGACTTGGGATTCGGACCGAACTCGAGCAGCGTCGTCTCGTCGTCGTCGCCATACCCGAGTGTCGCTCGCCCCGACTTCCAGGCGGAATCGTCGAAATCCGGGTCGCGCCAGGTTGCTTCCGGTTCGGTGCCGTCGTCGAGATAGGCCCATGCGGAGCACGGCTCGACAAGATTCTCAGGCAGCCCGACTTCCGCCTCAGCGACGAGCGCTTCGACCGCCGCACTGAGGATCTTGCCCTTGATGTTGCCTTTCATGCGGATCTTACCACGATGATCGATCAGATACAGCGTGGGATACCCGGCGATCTGCCACTCTTTGGCGATCGGTCCCTGGAGTCCGTCGGCCCACGAACGCCAGGTGACCGCCTTGCTGCTCTCGACGCTCTGCTGTCGCGACAGTTTCTCGCAGTTGACGCCGACAATGGCGAAAGGCTTGTCGGCGTACTTCTCCAGGAGTGATCGCTCATGCGGATACATCTGGCGGCAGTAAGGACACCAATCGACCCAGAAATCGAGCAGCACCACTTTGCCCTGATAATCGCTCAACTGGAACTCCTCTCCCTTGCTGTCCTTGCCCGTGATATTCGGCGCGGTTCTGCCAATGGCAAGGTCCTTCCTCATTTTCAGCATGGGACCGGCCAGGTCGCACAAGGGCTGGTCACCAATCTGAATGTCACCGAACTCGGCCGCTGCACGCTCCAGGGTCTTGATGATCTCCTCTTCGCAACGTCCACGGGTGATCGGGTGGGCGCTTAGGGCCATCGCCAAAGCGACACAACTCAACCCCTTGACCTGATTGTCCGGGCTCTTCTCAATCAGCCCTCGCACGAATTCATGCACTTCCGTCGCCGGTAATCGGCACAGTTCCAGCGCCAGCCCGCCCATCGACTCCGCCGCGCCATATTTCTCCAGCAAGCGGGACAAAGCCCATTTCAAGTTCTCTTGCGACACGTCCGGCTCACCACCCGCAAGCTTGATAATCTCCGCGTGTTGCTGTTCGAGGCGGACAATCGTCACGAGAGCTTGAAATTCTACTTTCGTGTCCGGGTTCTCTTCGGCCAATTTGCGGAACTTGGCCAGGTGCGGCGGGTTGGGGTTCTCCGAGGCGAGTATTTCCAACGCCTTCTTGCGGTCGGCCAGCGACGCCGCCTTGCGAAAACACTCGTCCCGCTCCTCCCGATACTTCGACAGTTGCTCGAGGACCACGGACTCGCTGATGCTTGGCCCCTGGGACGAGCCGGGCACGGGCAAAGAGTGAAGCTCATCGAGCAGCTTGGACTTCAACTCCAACAGGTGCTGGTTGTGGATTGCGAACCCCACGTTCTGCCCGTTGGCAACCCACGCGACGATGCCAATCACGTCGCCATAGGAATTCAGTACGGGGCCACCGCTGCAGCCTGCCGAGATGGGTGCATCGATTTGCAGCCATTGGACGTCCGGGTCGGACTTGAGAAACTCCTGGATTTCCTTTCGCATTTCCGCCGTCTTCCGGATGGCACTGATCATGCCACTGGAGGCCGTGAACTTGAACCCGCTCGGATGGCCGATCGCGATGACCCGATCGCCCGCCATCAAACCTTCGGCCTTCTTCAGCGTCAAGACGCGCAGGTCGGCGGGAGGGTCCTCGAGTTGCAGGATGGCCAGGTCGCTCTTCTTGTCGAGCGCACGATACCCGGCCACTTCCCGCTCCGTGCCGTCGCGGAATTTCACGGACGCGGACGCCGCCTCGGCAATCACGTGATAGTTTGTGGCAACCAGCCCCGAGCCATCGATGACAAAACCGCTACCCAGCCCGACTTCACGTCCGAATTGATTGCGCGTAGAAATATAGGCGATGCCCTTGCCGACGTCGTCGATCACCTCCTGACGTTTCGGAGGAGCGGTGTCCGCGGGGGTCTTGTCGAACGGGTTATCATCGGCCTGCGGTGTTTTATCAGCGGATTGCTGCTTCTGCAACTTCTCGGCGAGAAGGCGGTCGGCCTCGCTTAGTCTCGCCAACGGAAGATCGACCGATTCTCCGTCCTTCTTCTTCAGATACACCTTGCCATCCTCGATCTTCTCGAACGTGGCAACAACGGTGTGCTTGCCCGTGCTGTCGGTCCAGGTTCTCGAACCAGTTTCGAGTTCCTGGCAAGGGGCTTGCCCCACAAGGCCAACCAGCAGAGCAACAGCGGAAACCAACGCAACATGCCCGTAGTTCAAAGTCCTCATGTCTCACTTCCCCCAAGGAAAAGGGTTGATTGCGTGCCGTCCCCGCTAATGGGGGTACACCTACTAGCGAATTCTAACAACGCACGAGACCACCCGTCAAGCGAGATCAGGCTCCGGTCAGCCGACGGGGACTAGAAGGGGACGGTCTGTGATGGTTCGTACCTTCTCGGTTGTCTCAATGCCGCGGCCGTAGAACGGAACTTGTTCCGTTTTCGTCGCCCCGCTCTTCTGTGCCCCCTATTCATAATTGCCTTTCCTTGCGACCTCACCCTACAAACGGAACAAGTTCCGCTGCTACGGAGTTCGGCCAATCGTCTCGGTGACTCCGTCACCCCGGCGTCTTTCCGAAAATGCGTCTTGAAGTGGCCACGCCTGCTGCGGAAAAAACGACGGGCCCACCCGCGACTATTCCTTCGCGCTGTCGGTCGTTTTTCGTTTCCTAGCCTTTTTCTTCTGATATTGGAGAAGTCCTTTGAGCGATTCATCGCTGGTTTCGCGAATCATTTGGTCAAGGACATCATCTGCATTCGTGACGTGGAAGTCCTCCATTGCATACCGCGCAAGCTGCTGCCAAAGACCCTCCGGATAATCGCGGTAATTGGCAAACGCCTGGAGCACAATCTCCTTTGTACCACCACTTCCAGGAATGCTCTGTTGATAACAGAAAACCGCGCCGATAAGGAGCCGTTGTCGCAAGGTCAATGGTGTTGTCGGATCAGAAAACAACTTCAGATTATTCTCCAGATACTTGCCGACCCGCTCGGTGAATTCCTTCAGTGTCTTCTCCCTCTCGGTTTGATTATCCTGAGCATCGTCCTGAGACGCATCACCGTAATCCTTGTACATCTTCAAAAGCGTGCGGGACAAACGTGTCGGGATCTTGCTGCGAACGTAAATGGAGTCGGCCTTGTCATTTAGGATTGTCTCCACACAATCAAACACCTGCTGGCGCTGATCGTTGTTCAGCTTCGCACTCCATTTGCTGCTCGTTAGAAGAAACCCGATCAGTTGTCTTCGCCACAACGCCGGCTGTGTCTTGTCCCTTATCTCTTGCAGGATGGGACTTATGTCGCGAAGGTCGTCCGCCGCAGGGGGATAGCGTACATAGAAGAAACCCATCGCTATCGCTCCCTCGTGCCGCGGGTCTTTGGGGTCATTCTCCACCTCCCGAGCACACTGCCGTCCGGCAACGATCAGTTGCTCGGCAGTTAAGGACTTCAGATATTTCTCTGCCGCTTCGGCAACTGCTTTACGAGCTTCGGGCGTTTTGGCTTCTTCATACTCTTCCAGAAATGCCCGAATCTTTGCCCAGTGGCCCTCCTCTGCCGGTGCCGACCGAGCGCACCAAGCTAGACCGACGATAAGGCTGAGCATTATGGTGGCTTTCAGAATGGCTTTCATGGTTAATTTCCTCCTGTAGAACCTACGGGTACGCAAAGGTTTTGGTCGTCAAACGTGGTTGCCGCGTCTTCGGGAGTGACATGGCCGCATTGCGTCGCCCCCAATCAGTTCTTCAGAGGCTTCGGAGCGGGGTCTTTCGCGTTTATCAGCGGCAAGCGGTCAAGCCAATACAATTGCCCTTTTGCCTCCTTTTTCAACGATTTCGGCTCCCGTTCATCTTCCTGTAAATCCGCCAACTTCTTTCGCAAATCCTGAATCCTTCGCCTCCATGGCGCCAGTAGCTCAATTGTCTTCGTTGTCAGCTTGATCTCACCGGAATTGATTAACGAAACTAGGTTGCGCAATTCCTCCTCTGATGTACGTTGCAACTCTTTTACTACGTCATCCTCATGGATAATATGTGAATACTCTCTTTGAAAGATCCGCTTCGACATAACATCAATACATTTGCTCCGCACCATGTCCGGCGACTTTCGGTCGTTCAACACCGTTAAACAGGTGTCGAGAAAGCGCTCCTTTTGCGGCTTGCTCAGGACCGGAAAAAACTCCTTGGTGCTAAATATATCCAGCAGGGTGTAACGAAAATAAGTTCCTTCTTTCCGGTCGGCGATCCCGGCGATCACTTTTTCAAATGTCTCGTTGGTGAACCGAGCGGGAACTAGCCCATCCTCAAGTCTTCTTTTTGTCCCACGCCTCATTTTGCGAAATTCCTCGTCGGACAGATCGGACCTTTTAAGCGGCTCGGCATAACATACCATTATGCACATCGAAATGACCGGTGCCCACTCCGCCTCAGTTGGCGTTTGCGCCTCCACCACCTTGCTATATTGTCGCAACGCTGTCAACAACTGCTCTTTCGTCAACGACTTCAGATACTTTACAAGTTCTGGACTGCCATGAGCGGTGCCTTTCTCAGCGAGTTCCACGACTTTCAAGCCATAGTTGTCTTCTTCCGATGCCTGAAGACTGAAAATTCCTAGAACAGAAACAATAACAAGTAGAATTGCATATTTCATTTCAATTTCCTCCTGTGGAACCAACGGGCTCGCAAAGGTCTTGTTCAGTAAACGTGGTTTCCGCGTCTTCGGGTGTAACATGTTCGCAATACGTCCTGGTTGGATGAGGCGTCTACTCCGATTTCTCTCCCGATAGTAATGCTGTTTGCGTTGGTCCGATCCTCACCCGGCAGCGTGGGCGGCCAACATCTCTTGCACCCGCTGTTCGAGCCGCCGCAGGTGGTGCTCGAAGTCGGTCGGGTCGCCGTAGCGGTCACGGATGTCGAACATGGAGTCCACGATGTCGGGGAAGAGCCTGACGCCCTTGCGGATGGCAATGGCGGC
>JABMRB010000860.1 GCA_013202865.1 Candidatus Nealsoniibacteriota bacterium
CTCCAAACGGTGTTTACGAAACTCCACCGGGTACCTCCAACTCGCGGGGACCGAGCGTGACCAGCGTGAAATCCGCGGGTGGATGCTCGGCCAGATAGGCGTTGATGCTCTGGTGCGTCAAGGCGTCGATGATTTGGCCCAATTCGCGGAGCGTGCGGACCCGGCCGATGTGATACCACTCCCGGGCGATCGACGAACTGCGAGCGGAACTCGATTCCTGCTGCATAATCAGCGCGGCCTTGATGCGGGACTTGAGCCGGTCCAACTCGGACGGTTCGATCCCCTCGGGCAGCCGGCGGAGTTCGGCCATGGTGACGTCGAGCGTTTCCTGAGCCCGGTCGGCACTGGTTCCGGCGTAGCAGAACACGCCGCCCCGATGCCGCAACGTGTGACAGGAGGCGTATACACCATAGCAGAGCCCGCGGCGCTCGCGAACCTCCGTGAACAGCCGGCTGCTGGAGCCGCTGCCCAGCACGCCCGCGGCCGCCCATGCCTGGAAGTAGTCCGGATCGCGGTAGGGCGCGTTCGGATACGCGATGCCGATGTGCGTTTGGTTCGAGTCGTACGGCAGGTGCTTGTAGCGGTGGTCGGGCTCCTGCTCGGTTACTTCAGCGGAGTCTTTCGGTTGCCAATCACCGAGGAGCTGCTCGACGGCGTCCTTCAATTCTTCCCAATCGAAGTCGCCGGCCACGCCGAGGATCGTTCCGTTGGGGCAATAGTGCTTGGCGTGGTGGTCGCGGATATCGTCGATGGCGATCGTCTCGACCGCCTCCATCTCGCCATGGGCCGGCCGTCCCCAAGGGTCGCCGTAGTGGCGGCGGCGCAGTTCGATCATCAGTTTCTGCGCCGGCTCGTCTTCGACCGCCCGAAGCTCCTGGATCATCGTCAGCCGGCCGGCCTCCAACTCCTCGGGCGGCAAGAGAGGGCAGCGAAGCAGATCGGCGAAAATCGACAGCGCCGCCGGCAGGTTCTCGGCCAACATCGCCCCGCCGTAGCCCGTATGGGCGCCGGTAATCGACTCGCTCCGTTCCACGCCCAGGTTGTCCAGATCGAGGACGAACTGCCGGTTATCCCGCGGGCCCGCCCCTCGCAACGCCATTTCGCAGGTGAACCCGGCCAGCCCGCTACGGTTCGCCGGATCGCGGGCCGACCCGGCCGGCACATAGAACGTAAACGCCGCCGATTGCACCGACGTCATCGACTCGGCCACGAGGACCAAGCCGTTGGGTAGCGTGTGGGAGAAGATCGATTGATTCACGTGGAGTCTCGGGGGGAGGGAGGAGTTTTCAGTTATCAGTTCTTGCTTCGATCTGTAACGCTAAGAATCAGCACATTCGTTGCTCCATTGCTTCGTACGCAACCTCTGAGACAGGCCGTAAATCCGAGCCTGAAAACTGACAACTGAAAACTGAAAACTTCCTACGCATGCACGGTCTCGACCGCCTTAAAAACCGTCTTAATCAACTTGAATCCCAGCCGGCGGTAGAGCCGGATCGCGCCGTCGTTCTGGGCGGTTACCTCCAGGTAGACCCGTTTCAGCCCGGCCTGCCGGAAACCCTCCAGCGAGCGAAACAGCAGGCTGGTCCCCAGGCCCGTGTCGCGGTGCGGCTCGGCGATACCCAGGTTCTGGATCGCGCCCAGCCCCGAACGGCTCCGGATCCCTTGGATGGTCCCGCAATTCTCCTCGGCCGTCGAACCGGGCGGCGTGTAGACAAGCAGCCAAGTGGCTTCGGACAGGAACCCAGGCTTGCGAGAGATCTCTCGCATCAGCCGCCGACATCCGGCCAACTCGCTCAGGCAGGGGAATACGTTCGCGTCGATCTCGCCACGGAAACTGAGGTACTTCGCCAGCGAAAAGTCGTCCAACGCCGAGTCGCTCCATGGCACCAACCGATACCCCGCGGACATCGGCGGGCGGGAGAAATCGTGGCCGATCAGCCCGATCTCCATCCGGTATCGCTTGAAATAGGTCACATTCATCAGCAGTTCGACCGACTCTACCCGAACATCCAGCCAACAATCCTATCCCCCGCAACCGGATCGGTCAACTTCCCCCCCGGCAGAGGCGGTCGAGGCCACAGTGCCCTCCAGGCATACATCGGTCGCCGAGCCGCCACCGAGGGCCCAAATCGGTGCCTCCTCGTACAGCCGGCAAAGTCGGTACGCTGGGTTTGCAGGGAACGAGGACCGATGATCTTACAGCGCGACCCTACTTCCGTCCGACTTTGCTCCTCCAGGCCATCAGCAACCCGGCCGCCCCCATGCCCAGCAGCACCAATCCCGATGGCTCTGGCACCTGGAGAGCGAGATTGTGGCCGCCGGCGGTGGCAACGGCTGTGAAACCTGTGCCGCTCGGGGTGCCCGAGACTTGGCCGAAGTGGTCCGAACCCCAACTGAAGATCGATCCGTCGGATCTCAGGGCCATACTGTAGTTCCCACCGGCTGCAATCGCTGAGAAACCCGGACCGCTTGGCGTGTCGGCAACTGAGCCCTCCCAGTCCGAACCCCAACTGACAATCGATCCGTCGGACTTCAGCGCCATACTGTGAACGGCCCCGCCTGAAATAGCTGTAAACCCCGTGCCGATTGGGCTTGCAGCGAGGTCATGACCCCAAGTGATGATCGATCCGTCGGACTTCAAGGCCAGACTGCTGCCGGCCCCGGCGGCAATGGCAATGAAACCCGCTCCGGTCGGCGTTCCGGAAACCTGGCCGAACTCATCGTAACCCCCAGGGCCAGCGCACACTAAGTTGTTTGTCCCGTAAGGACTTGCGTCAGAAAATC
>JABMRB010000861.1 GCA_013202865.1 Candidatus Nealsoniibacteriota bacterium
CGACTCCGCCGCCCAGATCGGGCCGTCGGAAATGTTGCTTTCTGAAACCCCCAAATCAAGAAAAAGTGTGCAACATTGCCGCAACCTCAACGATGACAACACCTTGCGGAGATGCAAAACAGCACGAATGTACACGTCCCACCAAGACGAGTCAAGGGGTGGATTCGCCACGCAACGCGTGTCACAGCAACGACTTACGGCGATGCCCGACCGGCCGGGGCGAGAGTCGATTAGGCTTGGGGCGGTGAACAATTCGGTTCGTGCCGATCGTCGACACCAGCGCCGCCCACGTAACCACCGGCCGCACAACACCTTACAGAAATCCGCCAAACCCGGGCACGACCAATTGTCGCGCTTCGACCGTCTACGTACGCTTCCGTCGAGCCCTTATTTGCCTTGAAGCAGCGACGCGGGAAATGGATGGTCCTCATCGCCCGACGCCGCAGCAACCGGCGCCGCAACCGTGGGCGTTGTGGCAACGGGCATAGCGGTAGTGGGCGTCGCGGCAGGCGTGTCTTGTACGTCGCTGCGGTCTTCGTCGGTCCGCTTGTTGCCCTCGGCAAGCCCCACGTACAACCGTTCGTAGAGCAGCTTGAGCCGACCGGCACGCATCCGAAACCGCGGTCCTAATTGGGCCGGAGCAAATCGCTCCGGTTCGAGGAACAGCCGCGTCGGGTCGCGCAGACGTTGCGATCGGGCCACCCGCCACAGTAGCCAACACTCCGACCATCGCAACCCATGGGCTTTGCACAGGGCCAGGAACAGCCGCAACGGACTACTGTACTTCCGCCGGCTCTCTTGCAGGTTCAGCACGTAGGTCAGCAGCAGGATCAATGCGGTCAGCGCGATCAACAACAACAAACCCTTGACGATGTCGTTGCTGCCGATGCGGTGTCCTTCGAATCTCTGGCGCATGCTATCGAGGCGGCTGTTTTGAGCCAGCAGGATGCCGTGTTGAAACCATGCGTTGATCATACTAATCTCACTTACCGGCCATCGACTCCAAAGACCGGATCAGGCCGATTTGCGACTCGATCCCTTTGTGGGCCGCCTCCCGAACGGCCTCGCTACTATCGTCCAGGGCGTGCAACAGGGCCTGGCAACTGGCGGGCGTGGGACAACCGGCCAACGCCGCTACGACCTCGATTCGCACCATGTGGTCGGAGTTGTCGAGCAGTTCGATAATCGTGGGCTCGAGTTGTTCGGCAACGTCGATCGCGCGGACTATCGCCAGCGCCCGCAGCCGCCGCGATCGGACTTTCGACTTCAACTCCTCGTGCAGCAACGGGACGGTCTGCGGATCGACCTTCTTGACCAGATTGCCGGTGGTCCGCTGCACGTCTTCGTTGAGCATGTCGAACGAGGCGAGGAATCGCTTGAAGGTGAATTCGGTGAGGCTCTCTCGGGCGGCCTCGCGGACCACGGCATGAGGGCTGTCGACCATGCTGATCAGGTGGGGAAGGATGCCGGGGATACCGCGATGCCGCAATTGCCCCAGCACGTTGGCTTGCACGCCGGGATCCGGATCTTCCAGGACCTTCATGGCAAGGTAGTTCGAGTCGACGCCGCTGAACTCGGCCAGTGCGGCGGCTGCCGTGCGGCGGCCCTCCGGCTTGCCGTGCGTCAGCACCTGTTCGATCGCCGCAAAGGCCTTCTCCCGCGGCACGGCGGAGATCATCACCATGCGGACCAGCGCGTGCTGGGCGGTCGCGTCGAGCCGGTCGAGAAACTCCTTCGAGCACGGCAGCCAGGCAATCAACCTGATCCGCTTGAGGTTCTGCGCGACCGCTGTGGTCGGTTCGCGGCCTATCTTTCGCAGCAGATGCTGGACAAACTTCTGGTCGCTCCGCTTACCCACCACCGAAACAACGGCCGAGGGAACGTGCCGGTCGTCCAGGCAACTCAGCAGCAGCCGCATCACGCCCCCATGGCGGCTGTTCGACATCGCCTCGACGATCGACACGAAGGCCGGGTGATGAGCGTCCTTGAGGATCGTGCTCAGTGTCGGGTTGTCGCGGGTGACCAGCAGCAGAAACGAGTCGATCACCTCGTGCTGCTTGTGTTTTCCGAATCGCTGAACCGACGACTCCAGCGAGGTGACGATGTGGCGCCGGACCATCTGGGGATCGCGGCCTTCGTTCGACTTGCTGCCGGCCGCCAACTCGTCGTACAACTGGGTCACAAGCTCCCAGAGCGTGTCGGTTGCCAGGTCGCCGTTCTCGGCGCTTTGATCCTCCAATACGCTGATTAGCGTGGGGATGAGGTCGTATTCGTGAAACCAGGCCGCGGCCTGACACGCGTTGACGCACATCTGGCGGTCGGTGCCCAGGATCGCGTCGCGGAGCGTGTGGGTGACGCTGCCCCGGCGGCTGCGGACGATTTCCCGCCATCGGGGGGGCATTGTATGCAGTCGGCGAAGCAGTTCCTTACCGCAGGCGGCACTTCGCCGCGCAAGCAGTGCCTCAAGCGCCCCGTCCTGGACGGCACGGTTGGGCGAGTCCAGCGCAGAGATCAATACCTCCACCGCTGCCTCATTGGGCGTCTTGCCCAACACTCGGAATGTTGTTGCTAACCCGTCACTCACGCTCAGGGGATCCTCGGTGTATAGACCACCCCACTTCTATCTGGGGGGTCGGCTATGGTGGCCGAAAACTCCAGTTTTTCCTCAATCTTTGCCAAAATCCCCTACCTTCATATACCTTATATCCCGCCACAGCTTGATTTTTTCGGCCGATTCCGGTCTGATTGGGAGCGTGCGAGCAACGACCCACCGGCGCCCCTGGGTGGGATTCTGCCGTTATTACCACCTTTGCCAGAGGAGAGGACCCATCATGCCGATTGCACCGGCTGCCAGTGACGTGTTCGATCGTGAGTTTCTGGGCGTTCGGGCGAGATTGATCGACATCGCCGCCACGCTGGATCGCATCGACCGGGCCGGGGGCCTCCCGGACGACAATCCACGCCTGGACCAGATCCGCCGCAGCGCCCGCCTCCTGGCCACCGACGCGCCGGATCGGGCGGCGCAGATTCAGATGCTCTTCTCGCTGCCCTATCGAGACGACTGGCAGAAAGCTCGCTAGTTTTGGAAAGCGGTTATCAGTTTTCAGTTATCAGACGCCGGCTTTGCGAATCGGCCCGCAGGTTGCGGGCAACGCAACGGAAGAATGACCGTGCCGCTCTTCCAACGTTTGAAGAACTGAAGAACTGAAAACTCCCCCCAACCGAGAGTTCCAAAGTGATGTACTTTTTCGATCCCCACATTCACATGGCCGCCCGTACCACCGACGATTTCGAGACCATGGCCAAGGCGGGCTGCGTGGTCGTGGGTGAACCGGCCTTCTGGATGGGCTACGACCGTAGCGGCGTCGACAGCTTCCGCGACTACTTCCGACAACTGACCGAATGGGAGCCGCAACGGGCGGCCAATCACGGCATCCGCCACTACTGCTGGATGGGTATCAACGCCAAGGAGGCCGAGAACGTCGAGTTCGCCCGCGAGGTAATCGCCCTGTTGCCGGAGTTTCTCACGCGGCCAAGCGTGCTGGGGATCGGTGAGATCGGGTTGCACAAGAACACGCCTAACGAGGTCACCACGCTGCTGGAGTTGATCGAACTGGGTATGAAGACCGACGAGCAGTTGTTGTTCCACACGCCGCATCTGGAAGACAAGTACCTCGGCACACGGATGATCCTGGATATCTTGCGCGCCGACTCGCGGATCGACCGCACGCGAGTATGCGTTGACCATTGTGAAGAGCACACGATCCGGCCGGTGCTGGACGAGGGCTACTGGGCCGGGATCACACTCTACCCGACCAGCAAGGCAACCCCACAACGGGCGGCCGACATGGTAGAGATCTACGGCGCCGAGCGGATCCTGGTCAATTCGTCGGCCGACTGGGGCCCATCCGATCCAATGGCTGTGCCCGCGTTGATGTTCGAGATGCGTCGCCGGGGCCACGCCGAGTCGCTGATCCAGCAGCTCGTCTACGACAACCCGCTAAAGTTCTTCAGCCAGAGCCGCAACTTCCAATTCACCCCGCCGGAGTAATTCGGCTAATATGGTTAGCTTGAACTGCCTTTCTCGATACATGGATTGCAGCCTTTGCATCCAGGCTTTCTTCCATGCCTTGATGTGAGCAGCGTGCAATTGGACTTATCCCGTGTCATTCATACCTGTAAGTCTCTCCAGAACTGGGGGATAAGTCCAATATCAAGAGTCGGCCCTATGCGTCTTTCCCCAGCACCTCCCCAATCCGCCGCTCCACCTCGCCACTTTCCAACGCTGCTTCAAACGCGTCCATGTCGGCGTAGATCGTGTGGCTGAGGAACTTTACGGCCCAGTTGAGCTTCAAGGGGCTGATGGCGATTACTGCGGCGCCGTGCTGGTAGGCCTCCCACATCTCGACGGCCGTGCCCATCGAGGCCTCGGGCGCAAAGGCTAGTAGCACGTCGACGTCGCGGCATAACGCGTTGTGGCGGAAGAAGACCTCCCGGCCGGTGGCGTCGTCGTACTCGATCGAGTTGCCGTGGTCGGCTACCGGATCGTAAACGTCCGCCTGCGGAAAGTGCTCCGCCAGCAGGCCCTTGATCCGTCCGCGATAGTCCTGCCCGTGGACGGTCGCCTCGACCAGCGAGCCTTGGATGATCCCGGCCAGGAAGATACGTAAGTTGTCTGTTGTCACGGCGGGGTGCTCCATGTTCCTTGGTTCTCAAGCTGAAGCTTAGCACTACAACGCATGGTCTGCACGGCACGGGGACTGGTTTTCAGTTATCAGTTTTCAGTTATCAGACTGACAACTGATAACTGACAACCTCCTACCTCAGCGACCGCTTCAGATACCAAAGGAACATCAGCGGCAGGATTACGCATACGGAGACGC
>JABMRB010000862.1 GCA_013202865.1 Candidatus Nealsoniibacteriota bacterium
CCGGCCGCTGAACGACGGCATTATCACGGGCCGGTTGCGGGGCGTGGCCGGTGTGGTCGGGTGCAACAACCCCAAGTTTCCCCACGACGAATACCATCTGGAGATGGTCAAGGAGTTGATCCGCAACGAGGTGGCCGTGCTGCAGACCGGCTGCAGCGCCATTGCCTGCGCGAAGGCCGGGCTGATGACTCCGGAAGCCGCTGAGAAGTACGCCGGCAAGGGTCTCCAAGAGATCTGCCGCGCGGTGGGTATCCCGCCCGTGTTGCACGTGGGAAGCTGCGTGGACAACTCGCGGATCCTTACCGCCGTGGTCGAACTGGTCAACGAAGGCGGCCTGGGCGACTCGATCGACAAGCTGCCGGTGGCCGGCGCCGCGCCGGAATGGATGAGCGAGAAAGCCATTTCCATCGGCATGTACGTGGTGGCAAGTGGTATCTTTACGGTGGTCAACCCGGCGTTGCCGGTCCAGGGCAGCTCGCTGGTGGAGGAAATGCTTACCAAGACGTTCGAGAAGCACTTCGGCGCGACCTGGGCCTTCGAGGAAGACCCGATCAAGGCGGCCCGGCTGATGATCGACCACATCGACCGCAAGCGCGCCGACCTGGGCCTGCCGGGGCCGATGTACGATGTGCCCTACGCCCCGAAGACGGATAGCGCGGCCCCGAAGGCATCCGCCGGCGCGCCGATAGAATCCGAAGTGGGCGTCGGCGTCGGCTAGACGGTCAGTGGCCGCGGGCCGAGTATTGAGTCATAGACGAGGAGAATACTGCGATGAAACGCATCGTTGCCGATCCGGCAAAATGTTTGGCGTGTCGGGCTTGTGAAACGGCTTGCGCGATGGCGCACGTCGATACGGACGACCTGATCGAGGCGATCGCGGTGCATGGCGCCAGCCCGCGGATCTACATTGAAGCGGCCGGCGAGTTTGCCGTGCCGTTGCAGTGCCGTCACTGCGACGACGCGCCGTGTATGCAGGTGTGCCCCTCTGGGGCGCTGATGCGTCACAGCCAGGGCGGGCCCGTGTTGGCCGACCAGGCGAAGTGCATCGGTTGTCAATACTGCGTGCAGGCCTGCCCATTCGGCGTAATCCGTATCAACAGCAAGCAGGCGGCCGTGATCAAATGCGACCTGTGCATCGCGCGGCGTGGCCAAGGGCTGGAGCCGGCCTGCGTGGAGGCCTGCCCGGTCGGCGCGTTGCGACTGGCGGAAATGGAAGCGGACGCCAAACAGGCGCGAGCCAGGACGGCGGCCCAAGCCGTCGCGGCCCGGTAGTGCATTGGTCGGCGTCTCGCCGCGAGGCGAGGCGTCGTTGTAGCCGTCTCGCTCCGCGAGATGGCTACTTGGGAGGATTTTGACAACCGGAGAAGTTGACGTGTCGGTCAAGGTTACCGTTTGCGTGGGAAGCTCCTGTCACGTGCGGGGGTCCCGCGCCGTGTTGAAGCGGTTCGCCGAGATCATCAAGACCGAGCAACTTGAAGACAAGGTGCAACTACAAGACGAGGTCGAACTATTGGGCTCCTTCTGCATGGAACGCTGCGGCGAAACCATGAGTTGGAAGTTCAACGACGATGAAATCACCAGCCTCAACGTCGAAGACGCCGAGGCGACGTTGCGAGAGAAACTGTCGGAGACGTTGAAGGAAAGCTAGCAACCCGTTGAAAGAGTGGATTTTCGTGGTGCAGGCGGCCCGCCTGCGCTGTACCACGGGCGAGCCGCCCGTGGCCACGATCGAAAAACAGAGGCCGTTTGATGAGCGCCGACTCGCCGCCCGACGTCAGGTCGATCCAACAGCTTACGCCCAACGGGCTGCTGCTGGTGGATGAAGAGGCGCGCATTCAGTTCGTCAACCCGGCGTTTCGGAAGATGTTCCAGACCGGCGACGAGGAACTGATCGGGCGCAAGGCCTCGGAGATCGTCCAGTCCGACTGTTTCGAGCGGTCGATCGCCACCGGCAAGGAGCTTTCCGCACGCGGCAGCATCCCGGAAATTGGCGTGTACTATCGGGCCGGGGTTTTCCGGACGGAAGGCGAGGAATACTGCGGCATTTTTATCGATACCTCGGAGGAGGAGAGTGCCCGGGCCGAACTGATGGAATTGAAGCGTGAGACGCTCGCCCGGGCCGAAGAAGTCATCCGCCGGCAGATGCACACGGCCCAGGAGATTGCCGGGCTGTTGGGCGAAACCACGGCGGAAACGAAGGTGCTGTTGGCCAAACTTACGCATATCTTCCGTCAGGAGAGGAAGGCGTGAAGGTCTTCTACGAGTACGGTCTGCGGCAACTCAATAAGAAGGAAGAGGAACTGTGCGGCGACAGTGTGATATTTTCCCCACGGCCCGAACTGGCTACGCTCGTCCTTTCCGACGGGATGGGCAGCGGTGTGAAGGCGAGCATCCTCTCGATCCTGACCACCCGGATCGCCGCACGGATGCTCGACGAAGGGCTCCCGCTGGACGAGGTCGTCCGCACCGTGTCGGAGACCTTGCCGATCTGCCGCGTGCGGAAGATCGCCTACAGCACGTTTGTGATCGCCCAGCTTTTCACCAAAGGGCTCAGCAAACTGGTGCTGTTCGACAGCCCGGCACCCTTCGTGATCCACAAGGGAAAGATGCTGAAGCTGGACTACGAAGAGTGCGAGATCGGCGGCAAGCGGATCTGCGACTACGCCTTCACGCTGGGGCCGGGCGACTGGCTGATCCTCGTCTCCGACGGGGTGATCAACGCGGGGATCGGCGGCGCGTATCCGCTGGGATGGGGTTGGGAGGAAGTGGCCGGCTACCTGGAGAACCACGTACACGACTCGCTTTCGGCCGAGGAAATGGCCACGAAGCTGGCCCGGGTCGTCGGGGAACTTTACGAAGGCCGGCCGGGCGACGACGTGACCATTGCCGTGATCAAGGCTCGCCGCAGACGAACGGTTACCATTTTCACCGGACCACCTACTGACAGAGAGGACGACGAGCGGATCGTAGACCTGTTGATGTCGGCAGACGGCACGCGTGTCGTCTGCGGCGGTACCTCGGCAAACATCCTGGCCAGACGACTCGGCAAGGAGGTTGTCGTTGACCTGGAAACCAGTACCGACGAAGTGCCGGCCACCGGACGCATCGAAGGGATCGACCTGGTCACCGAGGGAACGTTGACGATCACCAAGGTGCTCGACATATTGCGAGCCGGTCCACCCGGCGAGGAGTTGAAACTGAAAATCGACGGCGCCAGCCGCCTCAGCATGTTGTTACGCAGCGCGGACGAAGTGAAAGTGCTCGTAGGCCGGGCAATGAACCCCGCCCACCAGAACCCCAACCTACCCCGCCAACTCGGCCTGAAGACCCAGGTCGTTCAGTCGCTCGGCGAAGAGCTGCGCAGCAGGGGCAAGGAAGTTGAGATTGAGTTTTTTTAGGGGGTGGTGAGTGTAGTGGATAGTGAGAAGAAGAAACTGTAACGTAGCGCGAGGATATTGTTCCACAGAGAGCGTTAGGCAAGCCCCCAACGCCCCAACAACCTAACGACCCAAACCCCCAGCCCCTTACCTCCGATCCATGTGCGAAAACAGCACCAGTGCCGTTGCCACGATCATCGACCGCTATGCGGGTGATGCAGATATGCTGATCCCGATGATGCAGGACGTGCAGAGCGAGTGCGGCTACCTGCCGCAGACCGAACTGAAAGAGCTATCCGGTTTGCTCGGCGTGCCGCTGTCGCAGATCTATAGTGTCGCCACATTCTATTCGTCCTTCCGGTTGATGCCCAAGGGCGACCATACGATCCAGCTTTGCATGGGAACGGTCTGCTACCTGAAGGGGGCCGACAAGATATCCGAGGCGATTCAGAAGGAGTTCGATCTGGTTCCCGGAAGCACCTCGCCGGACGGGAAGTTCACCTACTCGCCGATCAACTGCGTCGGGGCATGTGCCTTGGCGCCGGTGATGGTCGTCGACGGAGAATATCACGGTGGATTAGAGCCCGGCTCAGCCGTCAAGCTGCTGCATAAGATCGCCGAAGCCGGTCCGGCCGATCAGGCTGAAAAGAAACCGGCCGCCAAGAAGAAAACCGCCAAGAAGAAGGCCGCCAAGAAAAAAGCCGCCGGGAGTAAGAAGAAGTGAGCACCGTTGGCACAAAGATCGAGAGCGTGAAGAGCCTGCAAGACTACCGCGAGGAGTTGCTCGCCGGTCGCGATCCGGCCACGCGTTGCGTGCGGGTGTGCATCGGCACCGGCTGCACGGCCAAGGGATCGCTTGCCGTGCTCGAACAGTTCCGCAAGGCAGCCGACGAAATGCCCGGCGACGCAGAAGTCGTCGAGTCCAAGTGTACCGGCTGCCACGGATTCTGCGAACGCGGCCCGATCGTCGTGGTTGACCCGGGCAACGTTTTCTACCACGGCGTGCAAGAGGAAGACGTGGCGGAAATCTGGCGCGAAACGGCCATCGGCGGACGCGTCCTCGAGCGGCTCTTGTACGAGGACGACCAGACCGGCAAGATCGCCACCACGCCCGACGAAATCCCCTTCTACAGCGCCCAAAAACGGATCGTGCTGGCCCATAACGGCGTGATCGATCCGACCCGCATCGAAGAGTACATCGCCGCGGGTGGATACGCCGGGCTAACCAAGACGCTCGACTCGATGCAGCCGGACGACGTGATCGACGAGATCACCCGTGCGGGGCTGCGTGGCCGCGGCGGCGGCGGGTTCCTCACCGGCCGCAAGTGGCGTTCCGCCCGCCGTGCAGACGGTGAGCCGAAATACGTGATCGCCAACGGCGATGAAGGCGACCCCGGCGCGTTCATGGACCGCTCGCTGATGGAAGGCGATCCCCATGCCGTGATCGAAGGGATGATCATCGCCGGGTACGCGATCGGTTCGTCGCGCGGCACGATCTACGTCCGCAACGAATACCCGCTGGCCGTGAAGCACCTAACCGCCGCGATCGAGCAGGCCCGGGACCTGGGGCTGCTGGGTGAGAACATCCTCGGCAGCGGCCATAGCTTCGACGTCCGCATCAACCGCGGCGCCGGGGCGTTTGTCTGCGGCGAATCGACCGCACTGATGGCCTCGCTGGAAGGCCGCGTCGGCGAGCCGAGGGCGAAATACATCCACACGGTCGAGAGCGGGCTGCACGGGAAACCGTCGCTGCTGAACAACGTGGAAACCTTGGCCAACGTCCCGCAGATCATATTCAACGGCGCCGACTGGTTCGCCTCCTGCGGCACCGAGAAGAGCAAGGGCACCAAGATCTTCTCGCTGGTCGGCAAGGTGAAGAACACCGGGCTGGTCGAGGTGCCGATGGGGATGACGCTGCGGGAGATCGTCTACGACGTCGGCGGCGGAATCCGCGACGACAAGCAGTTCAAAGCCGTGCAGACCGGCGGCCCCTCGGGCGGTTGTATCCCCGCCGAGTTCCTCGACGAACCGGTCGATTTCGATCGGCTCACCGAACTCGGTTCCATGATGGGCTCCGGCGGAATGATCGTGCTCGACGAAGACGACTGCATGGTCCACGTCGCCAAGTACTTCCTGCAATTCCTCAAGGCGGAGTCGTGCGGCAAGTGTACACCCTGCCGCGAAGGCACCGCCCAGATGCTCGAGGTGCTCACGCGGATCACCAAAGGCAAGGGTCGCGAAGGCGACATCCCGTTGCTCGAGGGGCTAGGCGAGTTGCTCGAAGACACCGCCTTGTGCGCCCTGGGTAAGACGGCTGCCTATCCCGTACTCTCGACGGTTCGCCGGTTCCGGGAAGAATACGAGGCCCATATCGTTGAAGGGCGCTGTCCGGCCAAGCAATGTCCGGGCCTGTTCCGATATGAGATCAACGCCGAGATCTGCAACGGTTGCCGCCTGTGTGCCAAACGGTGCCCGGTCGACGCGATCACCGGCGAGAAGAAGAAGCCACATAAGATCGTTCAAGAGAAGTGTACAAACTGCGGCACCTGCTTCGACGTCTGCCCCTTCTCCTCGATAATGAAAGTATAACCCGAGGGGGTGGCAATTGAGCGCCGCCCCAACGCTGGAACGATACACGGAATCACCCCATGCCAACGGTCACCATCGACGACAAGCCAATCGAGGCCCGACTCGGCGAAACGATCCTCCAGGTCGCCCGCCGGGCCGGCGTCTGGATCCCCACGCTTTGCCACCACGAGGCGTTGAGTTCATCGGCCTCCTGCCGCATTTGCGTGGTGGAGATCGACCGGGGCGGGTGGTGGCAGGTGGTTACGTCCTGCAACTATCCGGTCCGCGGCGACTTGACCGTGCGGGTGAATTCCGAGCGGGCAATTCGCGGGCGCCGCGGCGTGATGCAGCTTCTGCTGGCCCGGTGTCCCGAAAGCAAGGAACTCCGCAAGTTGGCCCGGCGGATGGGCGTCGACGGCACACCCTATCCGAAAGTGACCGAGGCCCAGCGGAACTGCATTCTCTGCGGGCTGTGCGTGCGGGTGTGCGAGGAGCGGATCGGGGCCTCGGCCATCTCCAACGCAGGCCGGGGCGTCGAACGGGCGATCGCCGCACCGTTTCGGATGCCCTCGGACGACTGCATCGGCTGCGGCGCCTGTGCGGCCATCTGTCCGGTCGGCACGATCACGGTCCGCACGCACGAGAAGGAAGTCGAGATTTCGCCGTTTAAGAGCCGTGCGAGCCTGGTACGGTGTTCCGAGTGTGGCTGCCCCGTCGGCAGCGAGTTGGTCAAGCAGGCGTTGGCCGACCGTGGCGGACCGAAGCTGGTGGAGATTCTCGCCCGCCGGCCGATCTGCCCGCAATGTAAACGTGAGAAATTGGCAAAAGAACTGACCGTCGCGGTGCCTAGCGGCAATCGCGGTACGTCGGTACGAACAACATAACGAACCGCAGACACGAGATAACGACTGGGAGACACGAATGTCCAAACAAGTATTCACACAGGTGCTCCGCGGAGCAAACGAGTGGGTTCGCCAGGCGGAAGAGGCCCTGGAAAAGGCCGTTGCCGAACACGGCGCCGATACGCCCGTCGGCTGGGGCCCTGCGACGGCCTACAACCTGCCGATGTCCTATTCGCTGATGGGACTGGAAGTGAAAACCATCGGCGATATGAAGCCGCAGGTCGAGCACGCCCGGGAGTTGCTCCGGCCGGTGCCCACCGACGAATTGTGGCTGCCGTACCTTGGCGACGGACTGGACGCCGGGGCGGCCACCATGCTGGCCCAGGAGGTGTTGGTCGCCTTGCGGACGGTCAACGGCTACCAGCACCCGGAGGGCTGGCAGGGCTTCATCTCCGACACGATCATGCGGGAGTTGGGGATCCAACTGGTCGACGGCCGGATGCCCGGGTTCGCGGCCGTTCTCGGCCCGGCCCCCTCGACCGAAATCGCCGTGAAGGTCGTCCGAGGCTTTCAGGAACGGTCGATCCTTACGTTCCTCTGTGCCAACCGCGACGGCAAGACGATGCGAGATCAGATGGTCGAAGGCGGCGTGCTCAAGGACGACGCCCCCATGCAGGAATGCTGGGACCTCTACGTCGTACCCGTCGGCCCCGATACGCTCGACGGCATCTACGTGCTCAACTGGTCGATCCGCAGCGCGTTGACCTTCGGCGGACACAAGCGGGGCGAGGCCCGAAAATGCCTCGACTACACCAAGAGCCGCATCTTCGCCTTCGGTGTCACCTTCGGCGATATCACCGATGACTGGTACGCCGTGGGAGCAGCCGCGATCCTGCTGGGCTACCCGATAATCTCCGACGTCGAGAGCACGCCCGTGGTTCACGCCACCGGCGTGACCGTCCGCGAGGCGATCGTCGTCGAGACCGACTACGATAGGCTGGTACCCACCTGCATCGACACCCGGGCGGTGAAAGTGAAAATCGAGAAGATCGACATCCCGGTCGGTTACGCGGCGGCCTTCGAGGGCGAACGGGTCCGCAAGGACGACATGCACGTGCAGTTCGGATTCAAGTATTCCGACTCCGTCGAGTACGTCTACATGGCCGACACGGCGGATGTCCAGGACGGCGAAGTCCAGTTGGATGGCCCCGATATCGATTCGGTCGAGCCGGGCGGGGCGATGCCGCTGGCCATCGACGTGATCGTTGCCGGTCGCAAGATGCAACGCGACTTCGAGGGCATCATGGAACGGCAGATCCACCGCTGGCTCAGCAACGCGATGGGATTCATGCACACCGGCCAACGCGACCAGATCTGGTGCCGGGTCAGCAAGAAGGCCTTTGCCGCCGGGATGCGGCTGAAGCATCTGGGCACCATCCTCCACGCCAAGTTGCACGACGAATACGGCGGGATCATCGACAAGGTGGCCGTGCGGATCTTTACCGATCCGGAGAAGGTCAAGGAGAAGGTCAAGATCGCCCAAGAGGGCTTCGGCTATCGTGACGACCGGATCGCCGACATGACCGACGAGTCGGTCGACGTCTTCTACAGTTGCACGGTTTGCCAGAGCTACGCCCCGGACCACGTCTGCGTGATTACGCCGCAACGGCTGGGGCTCTGCGGAGCGTACAACTGGCTCGACGGTCGGGCGAACTACGAGATCAGCCCTGCCGGCCCCAACCAGCCGATCCCCAAGGGACGCACCATCGACCACATCAAGGGTGAATGGGAGGGCGTTAACCAGTTCGTCTACGACAAGTCTAACCGCAAGGTCGAGCGGTTCTGTGCCTACAGCCTGCTCGAATCGCCGATGACAAGCTGCGGCTGCTTCGAGTGCATCATCGCAATCCTGCCGCTGGCTAACGGCGTGATGGTTGTCAACCGCGAGTTCCCGCAGGTAACCCCGTCCGGGATGAGCTTCGGCGAGTTGGCCTCCGCCACCGGCGGTGGAGCCCAGACACCCGGGTTCCTTGGCGTCGGGCGATTGTACCTCTCCAGCCCCAAGTTCCTCTCGGCCGACGGCGGCATCAAACGGCTCGTCTGGATGCCCAAGTCGCTCAAGGAAGCGATCAAGGAGCGGTTCCAGAAAGAGGCCGAACGGATCGGCGAGCCCGACTTGTGGGATAAGATTGC
>JABMRB010000863.1 GCA_013202865.1 Candidatus Nealsoniibacteriota bacterium
CCAAACGTGGTTTGGATTCAGCTTAGCGCGGTAGTGCAGCTAGTCGTTGTGGTCCGCGTGCCCCTCGGGTTCGCCCTCATGCTCGTCCTTGTGACCACCCTTGGTCGCGGCGAGCGCGCCGGTGCGTGGCGAGCCGGCGATTTCGATCACGACGCGTGCCTCGCCCTCCCAGCCGTCGTGAATTGCCACGGCAAGTGCCTTGTCGGTCGTTTGGAATTCAACCGGCGAGGTATTGTCGGTGTAGTCCAGCGTAAACTGTGTGGCTTCGCCGCCCAGCACCATATTGATTGAGAGCGACTTAGCGGCAGTTTCGACCGGTTTGAACTCGGCGTCCGTCAGGAGTGCGCGCACTTTTCCGGTGTCCTCGTCGGCGAGCAGTTCGACGTGGAATTCGTGGCTGCCAAGAATCGCCAGCGGGCCGCCGTTGGGTCCGACGTCGTGACCGTGACCGCCTGCTGCGGCCTGGTCAGAATCGTCGTGGTCCGCATTGTCGGATGAAGGCGTATCGGCTGTTTGTGTGTCGTTGCAGCCGAGGGCCGCCAGGGCTGCCGAGGTGAGCAACAGGATCGAGAAGTGTGTGAACGTTCGCGTCATTGTAGGGTCCTTTCGTTGGGTTTGAAATCGTAAATAACAGCTTTTCTAAAGTGTGGAATTCTCCGGATCCGACTCGGTTTCCTTGGCGTTCTCGCCGAATTCATCTCCCTTGGCAATTCGTTGCTGCAGTGCTCGCTCGGCCGCTTCTCGTCCGTAAGTCCAAAACAGGGCGGGACGGACGACGAACTCCATCAAGGTGGAGGTGATTAACCCGCCGACGACCACCGTCGCAATCGGATACAGAATCTCGCGGCCCGGTTCGTTGGCCGAAAGGGTCAGCGGCACCAGCCCGAGCGCCGAGGTCAAGGCGGTCATAACGACCGGCGCCACTCGGTTTTGCCCCGCGCGGATGAGCATCTTCTTGGACCATGTCTCGCCTTCGTATCGAACGAGGTGGAAATAGTGGTCCAGGAGCAAAACGCCGTTTCGCGAGGCGATTCCGCACAGCGAGATCATGCCGACGAGACATGGGACCGTCCGGTCCTGCCCGGTCAGGACGATCGCCGCGACCGCGCCGATCAAGGCGAGCGGCAAGGCCGCCATCACTTGCAGCGACAGCGTCGTCGAGCCGAACATGTTGTAGAGAACGACGAAGATACCCAAAAGCGAAACGACCGTGAGCGTCCCGATGATCAGCGACGCTTCCTGTTCGCTCTCGAACATCCCGGCAAAGACGATCTCGAAATCGTCGTCCGTCAATTCCTTCCAATGAGGCCGCAGCCGCTTTTCGATGTCCTCCTTCACGTCGACCGCGCCGCGGTTGGTCGGGTTCGATTGGATCAGCACCTGACGCCGAGTGGCCTCGTGGTCGATCTGATGCGGTCCGGTCGCCTTCGGGTCGATGGTTGCCACGTCCTTCAGGGGGATGATGCCGCCGTCGGGCAAGCGGATCGGCAAATGTTGCAACGCCACGAGGTCCTCGCGGTGTACCGGGTCGAGTCGCAACAGGACCTCAAAGAAGCGCCGGCCGTCCACAACTTCCGTGACGACACGTCCGTTCATCGCGGTCTCGACTATCTCGTTGACCTGCTCCGGGGTCAGGCCATGAGTTTGCAACCGGTCCCGGTCGAGCGTGATGCGGACTTGTTTCACGTCGACCTGGATCGGATCGATGCGGACGGTGCCGATGCCGGGGACGTCGTCGATCAGATCCTTGATGCGCTGCGCGCGTTTCCGGAGCTCGCCGAGGTCGTTGCCGCGGAGTTTCACGGCGATCTGTGCCCGCGTACCGGCGCGGAGGTGGTTGATCAGGTGCTGCAGCGGCTGATCGGAAAACGCGATGGTTCCCGGGATGTTTTCCGGGCCGATCAATTCCTCCAGGTCGGCAAGGATCTCCTCGTAATCCCTTTCGGACTCGGTATCGAGCGAACAGATCAACTCGGAAACATTGACCGGTACCGCGTGCTCGTCGAGTTCGGCCCGCCCGGTCTTCCGAGCGACCGAGCGCACGCCTTCCACCTCGGCAACTTGCTGCGCAAGCCGGTCGGCCAATGCGGAGGAAGTGTCGAGCGACCTTCCGGGCATGAGGTCGACGTTCAACTGAGTCGCTCCCT
Source organism: Candidatus Nealsoniibacteriota bacterium (assembly GCA_013202865.1). Classification (GTDB taxonomy): domain Bacteria; phylum Planctomycetota; class Planctomycetia; order Pirellulales; family Thermoguttaceae; genus JABMRB01. The sequence goes on from JABMRB010000863.1 coordinate 2,148, forward strand.
CGTTGAAGGCCGGCATGAAGTTGCGTTCCAGGCTGAAGAACACTGCGCCGGCGACGATCACCGCCGCCACGGCGGAAACCAACACCGTGCGTGGAAACGTCAGGCTCATACGAATCAACGCGCCTGCGATCCCCTTGGCAAACCGCATCACAAAACCTTCGCGCTGCGATTGACGATCCGCCGTTTGCGGCAGCAGCAAGTACGCCAGAACGGGCGTCAACGTGAGCGAGACAACCAACGATGAAAGAATCGACACGACATAGGCGATGCCGAGCGGCCGGAAGAGCTTCCCTTCGATCCCGGTGAGAAAGAACAAGGGAAAGAAGACCAGCACGACGATCAGAGTCCCGTTCACGATCGAGTTGCGGATCTCGCGAGACGCGTCGTAGACGACACGAAACGCCGACACGGGGCTTCCACGCTGACTATTCTCGCGTAGACGCCGGAAAATATTCTCGACGTCGACAATGGCGTCGTCGACCAACTCGCCTATCGCCACGGCCAGACCGCCAAGCGTCATCGTGTTGATCGAGAGCCCCCACCATGCGAAGACCATGCACGTCATGATGATCGACATCGGCATCGCCAGCAGCGTGATGACCGTCGTGCGAAGGTTCATCAGAAACATCGCGAGTGCAACGGCCACGAGAATCGCCCCGAGCCACAGCGCCTCGATCACGTTCGCCACGGCCAGATCGATGAACTCGCGTTGCTGATAGAGGGGCTCGATACGCAGGCCGGGATATCTTTCTCC
>JABMRB010000864.1 GCA_013202865.1 Candidatus Nealsoniibacteriota bacterium
GATTTTCTGACGCAAGTCCTTACGGGACAAACAACTTAGTGTGCGCTGGCCCTGGGGGTAAACCCCGCGGCTCGCCGGGGGTTACGTGCCCAGGCTGAAGATCCAGTAGACGCCACCGATCAACGCTGCCACGGCCAGGGCCGTTACGAAGACGCCGATGAACCCGAGCCAGGTCATCTGCGGAATCTCCAGCTCGAACCGGTCGAACCAGACCCGTCGCGGCGCCGGTTCGACGCCCTCGGGCAGCGTGAACGGCTTGGTCTCCGGCTCGTTCGGGGTGACCGGTGTGCGCAGGCAGGCGTAGAAACGGTCCAAGCGATCCCGGGGGACACGTGGGGTGACCAGACTCACACCGATGATGGTCACCAACCCGACCGAGAGATAAAAGACCATCTGCCAAGGCAGTGCCAACTCGGGCAGTTTCTCTTTCTCGAACCGGCCGAGCAGCTTCAAGTCGTCGTTCAATCGCTTCAGGTCGCCGCCGACGGTCGCTTTCGCCGCGCGGACTTCCTCCAGTTGGGCCGTTCTTTGCCGGTCGAACACGTCGGCGTTGTGAAGCCTTGGGCGAATCTTCTCGATCGGTGCCAACTCCATCAGGCGGGCTTCGATCGTCGTGAGTTCATCGAGTTTCTGCTGCTGTGCCTGTTGCCGTTTGGTCAGCTTCTCGACTTCCTGTTCGACGGGCTTCGCCAACCGGGCCTTCATGGTATATGTGTAGTTTGGTTGCTCGTCAATCTCTCGCCGCAGATCGTCGCCCAGATCGGGCAATTGCTGGAGTCGGTCTTTCAGCGGCGCGGCAATCTCGGGAACCAACTCGGCGTCTTTCAAGAGCACCTTGGGCAACTGCTCGGCGTAGCGGGGATTGAAATCCCATAACACGTGGTCGAGCACGCTAAGCTGACTGACAAACAAGAATGCGGAGAACGTAACCAGCGTGCCGATCCAGGCGGCGGCGACGGTCGTGCGGCGCCAGAACAGCCCCGCCCAGAACGCCAACCCCATCATGGCCGAGATCTTCCAGAAGATCTCCAGACCTTCGACCACGCTTTCGAGGCTGAAGGTGAAGACAATTGCCGCCGCCACGATGAGCACGGAAAACAGACGGCCGACCACCATGTAGTGCCGGTCGCTGGCATGGCGGACAAAGAGCCGACGGTAGATGTTGCCGGTCAGCAAGGCGGAGCCGGCTACCATGAAAGCATCGCACGAACTCATCACGCCAGCCAGCATCGAAGCGATGAACAGACCGACCAGTCCCAGCCCGATCTTAGGCAACAGGTCCCTGGCCATCAGGCCGTAGATGTGATCGACGTCGGTCACCTCTCTCTCGAGCAGGATGTAGTAGGCCACCGCACACAGCCCCGTCAACACCCAGGCGACGGTGCAGAACCGCTTGATGAACATCCCGCAAGTCATTCCCACGCGGGCTTCCATCTCCGTCTTGCCCGCCGCGCAGAGACTCATCGTATGTGGCTGGCATCCGTAGCCGATCAGGCCGTTAAGCGAAATGACAATGATGTAGAAGATGCCGATCTCGGCCGAGACCAGACTGAACATCTCGGCGTCGTTGATCGTTGCCCGCAACCCTTCCATCGGTCCCATGCCCGTCAGCCGGCTGATCTCGGCAAACGCGAACGGCAGAATCAGGAACGAGAGCACGATCGTGAGAATACCCTGGACGAAGTCGGTGACGATTGCGGCGTTGAGCCCGCCGGCAACGCCGTAGATCAGGAACATGGCGGTCATGGCCATGGTGGCATAGAAGGCGTTGATCGTGCCGCCGGTGACCGCTTCGATCATCGCCGACGAGCCCTTGAGCATCACGCCGATGTTGACGACCAGGTTCATAATCGCCATCACGGCGTAGAGCACACCCACGCTGGTGCCGAACCGGGCCTCGAAAAAGTCGGACGTGGTGATCGCACGCATCCGGCGGAACATCGGAGCGATGATCCAGTAGAAGGGCGTCGAGAAGGCCCAGAGCAACTGGTACCAGATCCCGGAGGCACCCACATGGTAGGTCTTTGCCGCGACCGACACCGCCTGATCGGAATGCGTGCCCGTGCCGAAATTGAAGAACATCATCATCAGCTTGCCGAAACCCCGGTTGCTGATGAAGAAGCTGGCGGCACTGTTGACCTTGCGCACGGCCCAGGTGCCGATCACCGTGATGCCCAGTAGATAGCCGATGATGACCAGCCAGTCGATCAGTGTGATGCCAAGCAGATCCGATTCGCCGGTCATGGAGCACTCCGCCGTGGAGGTTGATTCGTCGAGGATGGCCAGCCATGAGGCTAGCGGAATCGGCAGGCGCCGTCAAGCAACGCCAAGGCCCGCCGGGCATCAAGACCGATAGCCGGAGAATTTCCCGCGGCGCGATCTTGACGACCAACGGCGACTCGTATATCGTCTTGTCGGCCCATGCTACCGTTGTTTTTCGTCCGCCCCTTAACGCGAGGTTTTCGCCATGACCTCCCGCGACCTTGTCATCCGGACGCTCAATCAGGAACCGGTCGACCGCGCGCCCCGCGACCTGTGGGTCTCGCCCGACGTGGAAAGCTCGCGTGCCGACGAAACGGCTGAAATCGCGCTGCGATTCCCCCCCGACGTCCTCCGGGCCGATTTCGCCTATCCGCCGGGCGAGCGGAGCAAGAACCATCGGACCGAGGGCCAGCCGGTCCCGGGTACGTTCACCGACGCTTGGGGGTGTCCCTGGCAGGTCGACGGCCCGGACAACGTGGCCGAGTTGCTCGATCCGCCCCTGGCCGATGCAGCCAAGATGGACCCCTATCGGCCGCCGTTGGAGGTGCTCGACGCCGTCGAACTCGGCCCGGTCAATCGCTGTGCGGCGGCCACCAACCGATTCGTGCTGGGGTGGACCGAAGTCGGACCGTTTTCGCGGTTGCGGGCACTGCGCGGCGCTGAAGCCGCCGCGAAGGACCTCGGCCGGGGCTCCAAGCGGGTCCGCAGCCTGCTGGGCCGGTTGCACGATTACTTCTGCCGGGAGATCGAGATCTGGGCCGGGTCCGACGTCGACGGCGTTGTGCTCTGCGACGACTGGGCGACCGCCGACTCGCTGCCGATCGAATCGAAAATGTGGCGCGAGCTGCTCCGGCCACTCTACCGCGACTACTGCAAGATCCTGCAAGCGGGCGATAAGTTCGCCTTCTTCTATGCCGAAGGAAACGTCAGCGACGTGTTCGGCGATCTGGTCCGAGTCGGCTTCGATGCGATCCGGGCCGATCTGTCGGTGATGGACGTCGAGCGGCTGGCCAAGCGCTACCGCGGCCGAATCACGTTCTGGACCGAGATCGACCGGCAGCACCTCGTGCCGCACGGCAATCGCAAGGAGATCCGCGAAGCGGTCCGCAAGATTCGCCGCGTGCTGGACTACGGCAGCGGCGGCCTGATCGCCCGATGCCGCTGGGACCCGCCCGTGTCGCTGGGCAACGTCGCGGCGTTGTTCGAGTACTGGATGGCGCCGATGACCATGCGGGGGTAAGGGAGTTGTTATGAATCAAGACGCCGAGCATCTGGACCTGCTGGTTCGTCCTTCGGTGAAGACCCTGTTCGAGGAATCGGTTGCCGATCCGTTCGGCCGTTGAACTACCTACCAACTTTGTTCCGCACGCAGACCGGGACGTGGAGAATCAATCCGATTACCGACCGACTCATCCAAATCCGCTCTCACTTGACCGCCCCGGAGGCCGAATTGGCTCGCATTCGGCTTGCCATGGATGGCATTGTGGCGTATCTGGGCAACGCGACGATGGTCTTGTGGTGCTGGCATTACACCAACGCGATCGGCGGCGTTACGCTTCACGTTCGGGCGGCCGACGCCGACGCGGCCGCCCGAATCTTGTCGCCTCCCGAACGCCAACCGGGCGACCCGGCCCGGACATGGCAATGCGCCGAGTGCGGCGAACGATCGCAGAAAGACTGGGAAGTCTGTTGGCGCTGCGGCACCTCGTCGGATGGTAACGTAGACCGAGATTTCCTCGCCGACTCTCTGCCGGAAGAACGCCCCGGCCACGATCCAACCGGCGACGCGTCGAGCCAGTCGGAGGCGAGGCGTTGGCGGATGGGTGGGGCGATTGCCCGACGGGCGTACATGGCGTCGGTGTTCGCGCTTCTCATATTCCCGCCGCTGGTCCTGTATTCGGTCTACCTGCTATGGCGGTTGGACGGCCAGAAGACGCCGCTGGACCGACGGGCCACCGTGCAGTACTTCGCCGCCTGGTTCCTCAGCGCCGTGATGCTCCTCCTCTGGGCGCTGGCGGTGGGACCCCTGCCGGGAATGCCCGGCGGCGCGATCGGCCTTCTGTCGAGGTTCCTGAACTTCTCCGCCGCGAATCCGATGTGACCGAGAAGGCTGTGTCGCCCGACAGGTCGAGCAGCCCGCACGCCGCCAAATGACGGACAGCGGCTCGCTTCGCTCGACCCACCCTACGTCTCATTTCTTCTTCCTCTTCAGCATCGAGTGCGAGATCTCGATGGCTCGCTGCCGGTCGGCGGCGTCGTAGTCCCAGTATTCGTCTACGACTTTCTTAATGGCGGGGCGATCCTCGTCGGTGTCGCCGTTGGCGGCTCGCATTGCGGCGAGCTTTGCCTTCAACTCGACGGCCACCTTGGCGTAGGCCGGGTCGGCGTAGACGTTGTTTAGCTCGCGCGGGTCCTTGGCCAGATCGTATAGCTCCCAGCCGGGCGGGGTCTGGTTCTCTCCCTTGTAGCCGCAGCCGTAGAAGAAGATGAGCTTGTGGGTCTTGGTGCGGATGCCGAAGTGGGCCGGATTGTCGTGGTGGGCCAGATGCATCCAGTAGCGGTAGTAGGCCGCGTCCTTCCAGTCGGCCGGCTCCTTGCCGGTCTCGACGATGCTGCGGAAACTGCGGCCCTGCATCTGGCTCGGCGTTCGGACGCCCGCGAAGTCGAGCATCAGCGCGGGGAAGTCGATGTTCTCGACGATCGCGTCGGACGTCGTGCCCGGCTTGATTGTTTTCGGATAGCGGACCAACAGCGGCATGCGCATCGACTCGTCGTACATCCACCGCTTGTCCTGATAATCGTGCTCGCCGAGCATGAAGCCCTGATCGCCCGTGTAGATGATCACGGTGTCGTCGTAGAGCCCCTGCTGCTTGAGGTAGGCGAACAGTCGGCCCAGGTTGTCGTCCACGCCCTTGACGCAGCGGAGATACTTTTTCAGATAGGTTTGATAGGCCAGATGTTTGATTTCGTCGGGCGTCGTGCCGTCTGCCCCCCAACTCTTGTAACTGCGGCGGTGATTGCGGGGGCCGATGGAGGTGCCCAGCACGTGGATCAGTTCATCGTTGTGCCCTCGGGTGGCGATCGAGCCGTTGTTGCCGTTGTCGTAGAGACTGTCGGGCTCGGGGATCTCGATGTCTTGCAGGTAGTCTTCGTAGCGATTGGCGTACGTAAACATATCGTGCGGCGCCTTGAAGTGGTGCATCACGAAGAACGGCCGGCTGCGGTCCCATTCGTCTTTGAGCCAATGCAGCGTGCTGTCGGTGATCGCGTCGGACGAGTGCTGGCCGTCGTGCTTGACGACGTTTCGCGGCCAGGCATTGTCGCCTTGCACGCGGAACACGGGATCGTAGTATTGGCCTTGGCCTGGGAGCACTTTGTAGAAATCGAACGCGCCCGGTTCTTCCTTGAGGTGCCACTTGCCGATCATGGCGGTGTGGTATCCGGCCCCGCGCATCTCGCGAGCCAGGTATTGCCGGGCCGGCTCGATGCGTCCGCCGAGGTCGGTCACGCCGTTGACGTGGTTGTACTGCCCGGTCAGGATGCACGCTCGACTGGGCGTGCAGATCGAATTCGTCACGAAGCAGTTCGTCAACATCGCACCCTCTTTGGCGAGCGTGTCGATCACGGGCGTTGGGTTGAGCTTTGCCAGCCGACTGCCGTAGGCGCCGACTGCCTGCGTCGTGTGGTCGTCGCTCATAATGAACAGCACGTTGGGCCGACGGCCGGCCGCCGGGCTATTGCGGTCGGCCGCCGGGCTATTGGCCGCCGCCAGCGTGATTGCGACGAAAGCTGCGATTTTCAAGAGCGTGCGTTGCATCATTGTGTCTCCTCAGTGGATGGATTGGTCACCTTCTCCGCCATGGCGAAATCGGCGTCGGCCTCTTCGTCTCGGCCGAGTTGTTGGTGGATACAGCCCCGCTTGGCGTAAGCTTCGGCGTTCTGCGGATCCAGTTCGATGGCGGCGGCGTAGTCGGCGGCCGCCCGCTCGGGGGCGCCCAGCCGGTAGTGCAAGTCGCCCCGTTCCAGGCGGACCTCGACGTTCTGCGGATCGAGCCGCACGACCTCGGAGAAATCGTCGACGGCCGGGCCGAGCTTGCCGCGTTGGGCTAGTGCCATGGCGCGGCGGAAGTGCAACTGGGCGTCGTCGGGGTGAAACTGGAGTTCCTCGGTCAATCGGTCGATCGTTCGCGTCAGGGCGAGCCGCCCCAGGCCGTGGCTTGCGGCGAGTCCGCCCAGACCGAACCCCCAGAGCACAAACGCCCCGCCGAACCAACGTTGCTGGACCGCGCTCATCCGCCCGGGTGCAAGCTGGCCCGGGTCGCCAGCGGTGGCCACGATCGCGATCCCCCCTACCGCGAATACGCACCCGGCCACAAACAGCACCACCGGCGCATGGGATGTGCTAGGGCCAGGGGTGGTGAGATACTCCTGCAACGTGATGCCCTGCCGCCTGAAACTGCGCCACGTGAACCAGCCGGCCAGCACGACACCCAGGCCGAGGACCTTCACTCCACCGTCGAGCCCGGCGAGCCTCAGTGCGATCAGCGCCGGGACCATCAGAAACCCCAGCAAGACCGACGCCATACCCGCCCGCCAGCAGAGACCTCGGACCACGTCGATCGGTTCGCGCTGATTCATCCCGTCACTGTAGCAGCCGAATCAGGTTTGGGCAAGGTGCGACTCGGTGCGACGATCGTTCACGAGATCTATTGGGAGGAGCCGTATTGGGAGGAGCCGTATTGGGAGGAGCCGTATTGGGAGGAGCCGTACGAGCCGGTCGACGCGACGGGCGGCAGTCGCTTGACGCCGCGATGGAACCCGGATTGTGTGGCCTGACGGCCCGGTCGGCTGTCGCGTGGCTTCAGCGGGACCAACCGTTCGTCGGACCCCTTGGCATTGTCGCCGGAGAAACCCCCGTTGTAGCTGTACGAGGAGTCGTTGCCGGAGCCGTACGATGAATTGCCTTTGGAGCCGTACGACGAATCGCCATTAGAGCCGTACGAGGAATCGTCGCTGGAGCCGTATGAGGAGTTGCCGTTGGAGCCGTACGAGGAATTGTCGCTGGAGCCGTACGAGGAATTGCCGCCGGAGCCGTAGGATGAATTGTCGTTGGA
>JABMRB010000865.1 GCA_013202865.1 Candidatus Nealsoniibacteriota bacterium
TCGGCAAGGAGCCGCACAAGGGCGTCAATCCCGACGAGGTCGTGGCCGTCGGCGCAGCCATCCAGGGCGGCGTCCTGGCCGGCGACGTCAAGGACGTGCTCCTGCTGGACGTGACGCCGCTGTCGCTGGGTATCGAAACGCTCGGCGGCGTGTTCACCAAGCTCGTCGAACGCAACACGACCATCCCCACCGAGCGCAAGGAGGTCTTCAGCACGGCCGACGACAGCCAGACGGCCGTCACCGTGAAGGTCTATCAGGGTGAGCGGCCGATGGCGGACGACAACCGCCTGTTGGGCCATTTTAACCTGGAAGGCATACCGCCGGCGCCGCGGGGCGTGCCGCAGATCGAGGTCAAGTTCGACATCGACGCCAACGGCATCCTCAGCGTCTCGGCCAAGGACCTCGGCACCGGCACGGAGCAGACGGTTCGGATCGAACAGTCCAGCGGCCTCTCGGAAGAGGAGATCGAAAGCCGCCGCGCCGAGGCCGAGCAGCACGCCGAGGAGGATAAGAAAAAACGCGATCTTGCCGAGGCCCGCAATCAGGCCGAGTCGATGTGCTTCCAACTCGAGAAACTGCTGAAGGAGCACGACGAGAAGCTCACCGACGCCGACAAGAGCGCCGTCAGCGCCGCGATCGAGAAGACCCGTGAGACGACCAAGGGCGACGACGCCGAGGCGATCAAGTCGGCATTGAGCGACCTGGAGCAAGCCTCGCACGCGTTGAGCAAGACGCTCTACGAAACCACCGCCCCGCCGCCGGAAGGCGCTCCGGGCGCTACCGGCGCCACACCGCCACCGGCCGACGACGAATCCACCGCCGGCGACGACGACGCAATCGACGCCGAGTTCGAGGTAAAGGAGTAGTCACAAAGCCGCGACCGGTGGTCGCGATTGGTGCCATGCGGTCAACGCCGAGTTCGATGATACCGTTTCGTAAAGCCATCCAGGAACTCCTCGATAAGAAACTAGTCCGGCGTGGCGGAAACGAACTTCGGCTTGAAGAGTCAGGAGATGAGCCTGACTTCTTGCGAATCCAGCTACCCGAAACACTTAGCTTGACGAGTCGCTAGTCTTCTACGACCACACGGAAGCCCGTGTGATAGACTCTCTGCCAGTCGGGATAGCCCAGGCGGAACGACGACGTACAGCGGAACGGGCGGTCGTGCCATGAACCGCCTCGCACTACGCGCTGCGGTCCGTTCTTCTCGCCGTTGCGGCCGTCGTCGTTGTAAGGATACGGCTCGTATGCCGACCTTGTCCATTCCGCAGCGTTGCCATGCATGTCGTGCAGGCCCCACTGGTTGGGCTCGAAACTGCCTGCCTTAGCCAGATGCAGAACGTTGTCGTTGAATCGCGGGTCCTTGAGTTCAAAGTCCACGTTCGAGCCAGGATTCGAGATCGGCTTGGGGTTGACTCCGCTCACTGCCATCTCCTTGGTCTTCAGATCGGCCAGGTTAGCATGCTTCGAGAAGTCCGTATCGAGGTCCCCATAACTCAGCGGCGTCTCGGTACCCGCGCGGCATGCCCACTCCCACTGCGCCTCGGTCGGCAGCGAGACCTTCTTGCCGGTCTTCGCGGAAAGCCACTTGCAATACTCAACCGCCTTCTGCCACGTCACACGGATGACCGGGAACTGCATGTCGTTCATGTAGTAGCCGCGATGCACCTGATCCTTGTAATGCATGTCGTACACGCCGTTGAGGTATTCGGGATCGAACTGACGGTATTGCCCGAGAGTCACCTCGGTAGCACCCATCATGAATCCCTTGTTGATCTTCACTCGTGAGACGGGCCGCTCGACCGGCGTTTCATTGCCGCTTCCCATCGAGAACTCACCGGACGGGACAGCGACGAGCTTCATCGTCACCTCGTCGCCCAGGTCCAGTTCCATGCTTTGGGCCTTGTAATCCTTGACGACAGGTTTCGGGCCTCGGGTTTCAGGTTGCAGGTCGAGTGGAGCCGGCATGATGATCTCCTCCGTTTTCTCGTACGGATTGATGATCTCCTCCGGATTATATTCATCAAACGCGTACAGCTTTCGCAACTCCATTCGGCGATCGAGAATTTCTTTCTTCGCGCCGGCCTCGGTCCAGGTGCCGTGGAACGGGGCGTTCAGATCCATCCAGGTGTAGAGTCTGGTCCATGCGTCTTCATCCAGTTCCACGTTATGATGCCCCTTCACGAGCATCTGCGTCAGCTCACTTGTATCGACGTGAAACTCCAGCGGTGTCAGCATGTGATAATCACCCTCCGGTCCGTTACGCCTGACGTAAGGGTGCAGATTGGTGTGTGCCGCTCTTGGATTGGACAAATCCGGGATACCGACTTCACGGAACCGCTTGCCCGTGTTCACACCGGTGCCGACAATTCGATCGGCGACCTGAATGCCCTTGGCCTCGAGGCCCGCGATATCCTTCGCGCCGTCGTGACAACCGCCGCAATACCTATCGATAACCGGCTGAACTTCGCGTTGGAAACTGAACCCACGGGTTTGCCCGTAAAACGGCTCGAGCCTGCTGGGTCGGCGGAACATCGCCTTGGACCGGTGCGTCGGCGGCGGCGTGTTCTGGCTCTCGTGGCAGCCGACGCAGGTGAGCGTCTCGCCTGGCATGGCTACGGTCCAACTACGCATTAGATGCAATGCCTTGCCGTCCTTGTCGAGCGGCTGCATGGCAAACGGCGTGTTCGCGGGCACCCTGAAGTTGGCCGAGCCGTCGTCTTCGACCGGCGCGATTCCGAGCACCTGCTTGGAGTCCCAGCCGGCCTCCATACCCATCGAATAATGTCCACCCTTATGCCGGGGGCCGTACTCGTAACGGTAGACGCGGAGGTTCTTCACGGTGCCGCGCGGTACGCCCTTGAGGCCCGGGCCCAGGTAGACGTCGCTGATCAGGACCATCGCTTCTTTCGCGCCGGGAAGAACTCTGTCGGGACGCACGAAGGGCGTTTTTGTTTTCCGCAGCGGGATCGGCTCGTAGTATTTTCCCTTATCCTCGCCTGCCTTCAGGGGGATTATATTGTCGAACAGATCGAGAAGAAGAACATCACCAGAACTCGTCGTCGCCAGGAAGTATGTGTCGTTGATCGGATAGGGGTTATAGAACATCGGGCTGTAGGCTCCGTGCAGCCCGTCGATAACCAGCGGATGCACCTTCTTCCCGCGGCCGGTAAGGAACTGGACCGCACCGTCGGCCTCGTGGCGGCCCTGCGACACGTCAAACAAGCAGAGTGCCCCGCCCTTGGCATTACTGTGATGCCCGGTGATCGTGGAGATAAACATACTCGGCTTGCCGGGAATCTGGCGGGCGTAGAACATGCTGTTCGGCCAATACGAATTACTTCCATACAACGCCTTCTGATCGGTCCCGTCCGGATTCATGTGCATCAATACGCGGCTGAAATAATGCGCCGAGTCGGTGTACTCCCAGCGCGTGAACATCACTCGCCCGTTTTCCATCACCGACGGGTGCCAGCTCGCATCCTGGTCGAAGGTCAAACGCCGGACCTCTGTTCCGTCGTTGTTCATTCTGAAAAGGTTGGCGACGTAGGCCCCGCCGCCGACACAGGGCACACCTTCATAGGATGCGGTGGAGGCAAAGATAATACGTCCGTCCGCCAGGTAGCAGGCATCGTAGCAGTCGATGTCGCGACCCATGTCGGGTGAAATCACACGGGGGTCACCTCGCTTCTTGCCGGTTGTGGCGTCGATCTCGATCTCGAAGACGCCGTAGCCTTTGCCTTGCCCGGAGGCTTCGCTCAACTGACTCTTGTCGCGGAACGAGGAGAAGAGCACCTTGTCGGCATCGAAATGAAGGTCGACGTCACCGATGAACTTGCCGCTGGAGGGTTTGTAGATCGTGGTTACTTTGCCGTCATCCATCGACATGACCACGAGTTCGTCTTCATAGTTACCGACTTCGGCATTGTCATTGCGGTGCTTGTACATCTGGGCATACTCGGCGTGCTTCATGCCCGCCGCATGGAGTGCCTTCTTCAGGCTTTCAGATTTCGCGAACTCCGGTATCCCTTTCAGCATCGCATCTCTCTTCGCGTTGTCTTTCTCCTTCTTGAAAGCTTCGGACCGATGCATTTCGTTTCTGCGGTTCGTATACTCCTTCTCGGTCTTCTCCTGCCGGTCATACAGGTCTTTGAGTGCTTCGTCTTTCCCTCTTAATCGCTGAAGAACACTCTTGACGTCCTTGTCGGATATCTTGCGTACTTCGCTGTCGCACGATGACCGGGTCTCCCAGTTGTTAGAATAGCGTCTGCCGCCCTTACCGGCCCGGACCAGAAGGATACCGTCGAAGTCGATCGCCGGATTGCAGAGAAGCAGAGCTTCCCGCTTGAGGGCTTTGAACTCCTCCGAGTTGGCGTCTTGTACTTTCTCATCTTGAAGACGTTCGAGGAATTCCTTGCCCTTGGGGTACCCGTTGCCGTAAGTCTCGGTCAGGTCTTCGATGGCAAGGCGCAGAGACTCCTTATCGCCTTCGCCACTGGCCCGATGTCCGAGGTTCCTGTCTGTCAGAGGACCGTTGAGAACACCGTCGTTATCCCCTGTCGATTCTGAAAAACAACGAGAAGTCGCCGACAACAGGCACGCCGCCAGAATCAATACGGTAGAAGTTCTTTTCATGGTGAGTCTCCTGGCTACGGATAGATTTCCTAGTAACATCAGCATGCACCAAACGGCCAGGAGCAAGCTGGAGAGTGATAGCGATTGTGACTGCCCCGAGGGTTCACGATTATTGCACGTGCCGTTGTGGATGTCAAGAGCCTGTCGAGAAAGCTGTAGTCTCCATTCCACCTACATAGCCGTTCCCCCACCCTCCCGCGGAGTAGAAACGGACCGCGACCGACCCGGATGGGGGACGTGAGTTGGGCGTCGGCGTCGCGGAACCATGGCCCGGAAAAGCTCGCGACACCCGTCTCGTCCCCTTGCCACTTGCCCAAGAATCCACTACAATGACCGCGTCGTAGCCGGACGTTGGATTCGGCGCCCGGCTGAGCTTTCCTATTCTCCCGTCAGTGCTGTAGGCAGCGTTGCGGTCAGTTCGGATGCTCGTCCAAATTGAGGCGAGCGTTGCGCGAAGCGCATTCTAAACAACTGACCGATCCACAGACCACCCGTGCGACCCTTGCCGGTGCGCGGAATCGTCCATACACACCCAACCGTTTTGGTATTACTCGGTACGTATTACTCGGTACCTGGAGGAACGAAAAATGAACAAGTTCACACTCGTCACAACACTCGGGCTTGTAGCCGTTTTGATGCTCGGCAGCGCCCTGAGCAATCCATCATCCGCCGATGTGATTGTCGTGCCCAACGGCGGTTTTGAATTGATTTACAAACCGGGCACTGATATCACCGGGGACATATCAGGGGGCGGGTGGACGCAGGGCGTAGGACCAGATTGCCCGATAGATAGCGGAAACTATCTCTTTGACGACGGTAGCACCGGCGAGGTGGCCGATATTCCCGGGTGGATCGGGGCCGACAGGGACGGGTGGATCAATATTGGCGACGTAGGCTACAA
>JABMRB010000090.1 GCA_013202865.1 Candidatus Nealsoniibacteriota bacterium
CAAGGCTGACGAAGAGGCCAAGCGAAAGGCCGACGAGGAAGCCGAGAAGCAGGAGCAACCGGAAGAGAAACCGGCCGACGAGCCCCAACCGCAGGGTAACTAGCAGTGCGTGACGCACCTACCGCCGCTAAACGACTCCTCGCCGGCGCCGTTGCGATCGTGCTGATCCACGCCGGGCCATTTCTACACGCCGCGGAGCCCGGCCCGCACGGCCGACCCTGGGCGATCCACGCGATCGACGACTCCTCGCGTGGCGCCGACGGCGTTCGGCTGGCCGACGTCAACGGCGATCGGCGACCGGACATCACCACCGGCTGGGAGGAGGGTGGCATCACGCGGGTCTACCTTCACCCGGGGCCCGACGCCGCCGGCGAACCCTGGCCCGCGGTCACCGTCGGCACCACGCCCAGCGTCGAGGACGCCGTCTTTGTCGACCTCGACGCCGACGGCCGAACCGACGTGGTCACCTGCTGCGAAGGCGGCACCCGCACAATGTTCGTCCACTGGGCACCTAAGAACAAAGCCGACTATCTAGAGCCCGAGGCATGGACCACCGAGCCGATCCCCGCCTCGGCCGGCGCCATGCAATGGATGTTCTGTCTGCCGATGCAAGTGGACGGCCGCCACGGCATCGACCTGATCGCCGCCGCCAAAGGCTCCGGCGCCGCGATCGGATGGTTCGAGTCGCCCGAGGACCCTCGCAAGCTCGACGGCTGGAAGTGGCATCCGGTCTCACCGGCCGGCTGGATCATGTCGCTGCAAGCGATCGACCTCGACGCCGACGGCGACCTCGACGTGGTAACGACCGACCGCCGCGGCCCGTTGCGGGGTTGTCGCTGGCTCGAGAACCCCGGCCCCGGCAAGGCGCAAGCCGGCCCATGGCAGAACCGGTTCATCGGCGGCCGCGACCACGAGGTGATGTTCATGACCGCCATCAATTCCGCGGACCTCCTGGTGGCCACCAAGCCTAAGACGCTGCTGTTGTTTCACCGGCCGGACGATATCCGAACGGCCTGGAAGCCTTCGGCCGTCACGCTGCCGGAGCCGACCGGGACCGGCAAGGGCGTGGCCGTCGGCGATATCGACCGCGACGGCCGCTGGGACGTGGTCTTCAGTTGCGAAGGGGCCACCGGCGAGAAGTCGGGCCTGATGTGGCTCGCGGGCGACGGGTCGCCGTTTTCCGACCGCTGGACACCGCACGAGATCAGCGGCCCGACCGGCATCAAGTTCGACCGCCTCGAACTGCTCGACGTCGACACCGACGGCGATCTCGACGTACTCGCCTGCGAAGAGAGCGAGCCGAAAGCCGGCCGCCGCCGCGGTCTGGGCGTCTTCTGGTACGAGAACCCAACGCCGCGGCCGTGATCCGGCCCATCTTCTGCGTGAACGCAATACCGCAGCCCGAGGTCAGCGCCGCGGCGGGTTACGTGGTCGATGGGAACCATCCACCTTGAAGGGGTCGCACCATGCGGGCGTCCAACGCCGAAGCCGTTCAACATCAAAGCCCGGGGTCAGCGAAGCGGCGTAGCCGCGAAGCGCCACCCCGGGTTGGGTGGTCGAGAGGAAATCTCCACGCCGAAGGGGTGGCACCGTCCGGCGCGTATGCTACAATCACCGCCATCGGGTCGGAATATTCTCGGGCGGCAGTCCGCCGCATTCCCATTCTCGGGTTGCTGAACGAACACTAGTCATATGTGATGAACCTCCTTGTCCCGAACGGTGTCGTGTGAAAGGACCATTTCTGTACTTAACGCTTGAGGGATCGAGTGAAAGACGTCAACACTCTCCGGTATCATCTCAATCACGCCGACGTTTCTGCAACCAACTACATTCGCGCAAAGCACGTCGAACTTGCTGACGCCATCGCCGATCGTCACAAGATTTATCTCGACACTTGCTACTGGAGTCACTTCCGAGACGTTGCTCGTGGTTGGCCAACCGCTCCGGCATTGGTCTCGCTTCTTGTCGCAATCAGGGACGCCGTAGCCGCGAAACGGGCTATTTGCCCGCTGTCTCAAGAGAGCTTTTCGGAAGTGTTCACGCATAGTGACCCCAAGACGCTTGAAGCTACTGTCACGCTCATTGACGAGCTTTCCGAGTCGTCCTGCTTGACGGAGTTCATGCAGCGCATGAACACGGAAGCTTATCATTTCATGATTCAGAAGACGAAGGGCGATGGTTCAGTTTACAATCTCGATCAACTCATGTGGACGAAATGCGGATACGTCCTGGGCGCCGTCGCGCCGCACGTTCAAGACCTTCCCGAAGAATTGGCCGTGGCGATGCACAAGGCGTTCTTTGACCAGATGTGGGCGACCACGCTCGGAGACATGTTTGCACGCCTTGGATGTCGTCCAGATTGGCGTCATGAGACAGACGTCGTTAAACACATGAATGAGGACAAACTGCGGTACGAAAACGACTTCAACTCATTCAAGCAGGTATTTCTGATTGAGCTTCGCGGTATTCTCGATACCCTAGAGCCTACTTTCGCTCACATCATGGCACAGATGGACCTCAAAGAAACCGGAAAGCTACTTTCGGATTCTGACCGTGAAATTGGCCCAGCGGTGAGAAGGATGGTGGGTAAGATCTATGATGCCTTTCGTCTAAACAAGATCAGAGACGAACTACCCACGCTACGAGTGCATGCCACACTGCACGCCGCATTGCGGTGGGATCGCAATCGCAAATACAAAGTCAATGACCTTGCCGACTTGCGACACGCTGCAATGGCCTTGCCGTACTGCGATCTATTTTTGACCGAAGGGCCGCTGTGCCATCTCGTAAATGCAAGCCAATCGCGATTGAATGAATATTTCACGTGTCGAACAATCTCCGATGCATCCGAGGCGCTAGAACACCTTCGCTCAATCGGCATATAGCCAAGCGATGATTCCGACCCAACTCACCTTTGTGTGCTTCCAAGGCCGTGATGGCGATGGCGTGCGTTGGATCGGGGTTCCCGGAGGCGGAGCCTCGGAGACATTGCGTACCCAGGCGGAGCCTGGGTACGAGGGGTTATGGCGCCGGGTGGCCGCGACACTTTTCCGAAACAGGCGCTGCCACTCGCGTCAGATTTGCGTGGCACGCGCTTGAGCGCCCGGCATCGGGTGATTAGGATGGAAGGATCGGGTTTCCCTCTTCCTTTCCACCTTCTCGCCCCGGGTTTCGGTTGTGCAGTTTCTGCTGATTATGGCGGTTGTGGCCGCGCTGGCGATCTCTGAATATGCCCCGGGGCAACCTGTCTCCGGCTTAGGCGGGCGGTTGGCGATTGCTGCCGGCGCGATCGCGGTGGTGGCCGGGTTCGCGCTGGCTTGTTCCGTGTCGATTGCACGTCGGCTCCATGGCGAGTTGGCCGACCATCGTGCGCTGCTTCGGCGGTTCCGCTTCCTGCGACGCGTCCATACGGGGTTGTGGTTGATCGCCGTCGGGGGAATTCTCTATTGGCTCGATTGGCCACAATTGGTCCGTTTCAATCTGGCCCTGGATCGTGTGCCGCTGATCGACGACCTGCTGATCCTGGCCCCGATCGTGCTGCCGCTGGTGCTCTCCTGGGCCGCCTTCTACGAAGTAGATCGGGCCGTGCAACTTGCGCTTTCTGCGGCCGAGAACTCCCCGAAAGAGTTTCCCAGCCGGCGACGCTACTTGATGCTCCATGTGCGCCATTACCTGGGCATCCTGTTGGTGCCCGTGCTGGGGCTGCTGGCCGTGCAGGATTTGCTCGAACTCATCGCTCCCGGCGGACTCGATAGCAGTTGGGCCCCGTTGGTAATGATTGCCTCGCTGGGGGCGTTGTTCCTGCTGTTTCCGGTCTTCCTGCGAACCATCTGGCAGACCCGGCCGCTGCCGCCCGGGCCGTTGCGCGACCGGCTCGAAACGACCGCCCGACGCTCGGGGCTGCCGATCCGCGATGTGCTGGTGTGGCATACCGACGGCATGGTGGTCAACGCAGCGGTGGCCGGTTTTGTGCGGCGCCTGCGATACGTCTTTCTCAGCGACGGCCTGGTGGCGGGGCTCAACGACGACGAAATCGAGGCCGTTTTTCGCCACGAACTGGGGCACATTCGCCACCATCATCTACCGCTAAGGGTGATGGCGATGGTCGCCCCGCTGAGCGTCTGCCTGCTGCTCGGGCAGGTCTGTCCCGGGCCCGTCGAGCAGTTAGAACGTCGGCTCGGCGACGGGGGACTTGGGCTCCAGGTGGAAGTCGGGCTGCTCATGCTGGCCGCCATGGGGCTCTACGTGCTGGTGGGATTCGGCTATTTCTCGCGACTTCTGGAGCACCAGGCCGACCTGTCCGGTTGCCACTCGACGGGCCCCAATCCGCCGCGGCCGCCGGTCGAAACGTTTGCCTCGGCCCTGGAAAAACTGGCCGAAAGCAGTGGTACGGGTCGAAAAACCCGAAGCTGGCAACACGCCAGCATCGCCCGGCGGATCGATTTTCTTTTTCTACTCAGCCTGGACCCGCGGCGTGAGCTACACTTCCATCGAAGGGTACGTCTGATGGGGTGCCTGATGGCGGTCGCGGCAATTGGCCCGGTGGTTGTCGGGCTGTTGCTCGGGTAGCTGGATTCGCTTGGGTAGCTAATCAGTCCGACGGAACCGTCAAAACCGAGAAACTCGGCCTGTATTGCTGGTTTTTCATAGACGGCTTCCCCTTCGTCGTTAATGTACTTACCCCAGATTGACGATACGGTATCCGGTTGCGATTGTTTTTTTCCGCCGCCGGCCCCTTGTTTCGGACCAGTTAATTTTCGATCCTCTCCCGTTTCCAGGAAGCTGGCAACAACCATGCTTGACACACCGCTGCACGATCGCGTCTCTACTGCCTTGCAAGGAAACCCCCATGTGGGCCGCCGCAACTTGCGTTTTGAAGCCAGCGAAGGGCGCGTGACACTGCTCGGCGTAGTTCCCACCTACTACCAGAAACAGATGGCCCAGGAAGCGATCCGCCACCTGGACGGGGTCGAAGAAATCTCCAACGAGCTGGAGGTTTCGTGGGGCGGAGTCGCGCTGGCAACCACCGCTAGGTAGGGGCGACGTACACTCTTTAGAGCTAGACGTCGGACACGCCGCGCCCGCGGTAGCCACGGTCACCAGGCCGTCGGATTCCCGTACTCTGGCGAGTACACTACCGAATTCTTGTCGGACTCTCCCCCGCTAGCCCTTGGAATCCCCGCCCCACGTCTGGTAAAATGTCTGGTTCCGGCACCGTGCCGATTAGCCTGTTAGTGTCCTACCGTCCGGCATCAAGGGAAGAAGCGTTGACCAACAGCGACCCGATCCATCCGGCAGACCCGCCCGAATCCGAACCGACATCTCAGCCCACCCCAGCTCAGGAGGATACGGCCAGCGCCGCCGAAGCTCCCCAGGAGCAAGCGGAATCGACGGCGGAATCGAACTCCGAACAGACCCGGCGACGAATCTTGATCGGTTCGCAGCGCGATCCGGGTGCCCGTCCCAAGCGAGCCCGCGATTGGACTCCGATCACGGAGAGCGACGCCGAGCCGCAGGAGAAGTCGGGCGGCCCAACTCGCAAGAGCCCGGAGCCGGCCCCGTCCGATACGAAGACGCCGGCCGAGCAACCGTCCGCGACGATCCCCTCGGCAGTGCCTTCGACGGTGCCTTCGACGGTGGAGCCCGCGCCCCCCACCGAAGCGAGTCCGACGGCAGACGCATCGCGTCGGCGGCCCGAGCCGACAACCGCCGTGACGGCCGAATCTCCCCCGGCGGACGACTGGCAATCGGCAACCGCCGAAATGGATCGCTCGGCAGCGGCACACTCAGGCGGCCGTGTTCCATTGCCGAACCTTCGCGAAAAGCTTTCGCCCGATCTGGAAGACGAATTCAACCAGCTTGTCGGCGACGCCCCGGTTGAAGAACTGATGAGCGGTGCCGACGCACTGACCAGCAGCACGCAGTTGGAGCCCGAGACGCAGCTTACGGGCCGGGTCGTGGCCGTACAACGCGAAGACATCTTCGTCGATCTTGGCGGTCGCGAGCAGGGGTGCGTTTCGGTGAGGCTCTTCGAGACCCCGCCCGAGCCGGGTACCACCCTGGACGTGGTCGTCCAGCGGTTCAATAGCGAAGAGGGGCTCTACGATCTGACGCTTCCGAACGCCGCGATCAGCGTCGACGACTGGTCCGACATCCACGAGGGAATGCGGGTCGACGCCCGGATCACCGGCCACAACACGGGCGGGTTGGAGTGCGAGGTGAACCGTCTGCGGGGGTTCATTCCCGTCAGCCAGATCGCACTCTACCGGGTCGAGGACCTTGCCCCGTTCGTCGACCAGAAGCTCACCTGCATGGTTACCGAATGCAGGCCCGAGCGTCGCAATCTGGTGCTCAGCCACCGCGCCGTACTCGAGCGCGAGCAGGAAGAAGCTCGCGAGGCGTTGCTCGATTCGCTCGAGCTGGGCCAGATCTACGAGGGCACGGTCCGTAAGCTGATGGACTTCGGCGCGTTTGTCGACATCGGCGGCGTGGACGGGTTGTTGCACATCAGCCAGCTCTCCTGGGGCCGCGTCCAACATCCCCGCGACGTGCTCAGCGAAGGCCAGACGATCAAGGTAAAGATCGAGAAATTCGACCGCACCACCGGCAAGATATCCTTCGCCTACCGCGACATGCTCAAGAGCCCGTGGGAGGACGTCGCCATGAAGTATCTGCCCAACACCGAGGTCGACGGCACCGTCACCCGGCTGGCCGAGTTCGGGGCCTTCGTCGAGTTGGAGCCGGGCGTGGAGGGGTTGATCCACATCTCCGAGTTGGCGTACAAGCGGATCCCACGAGCCAGCGACGTGGTCAGCGAAGGCGAGAAGATCCAGGTGATGGTGCTGTCGGTCGACGTCGAGGCCCAGCGAATCAGTCTCTCGCTCAAGGCCATGGCACCGGCCCCCGAACCGGAAAAGAAGCAAGACGAGCCGGGCGAACCGGCCCCGACCAAGCGGCGCAAGCACGAGTCCAATCGCCCCCTGACCGGCGGCCTCGGCAAGCCCTCCGGCGGCGAACAGTTCGGGTTGAAGTGGTAGATTATCTAACGCGATTGTCGTTTAGCGGGCGGGCTTGCCCGCCGTTTCCGCGGCCGGGGAGAAAAGTGCTGCAAACGCAACGGCGGGCAAGCCCGCCCGCTAAACGTTGATGAGAACACCCGACCGCTCCTACTCCGGTACTCCGGGAGAACCACACATGCCCCTGCCTTCCGTCACGGGAAACATTCTGATCGTCGACCTGAGCTGCGGCGAAATCAAAACCGAACATCCCGACGACGAACTCTATCTGAAATGGATCGGCGGGTTCGGTCTGGGGGCGTACTACTTGTACAAAATGCAGCCGGCGGGCGTCGATCCGCTGGGCCCGGAGAACACGCTCGGCTTCTTCACCGGGCTGCTGACCGGCACCGGCGGCATTACCGCCAACCGCTACGTGGTGGTGGCGAAGAGCCCCAAGACCGGCTGCTGGGGTGATGCCAACTCGGGCGGCACCTTCGGACCCGCACTGAAAACCGCCGGCTATGATGGCGTGATCTTTACCGGCGCCAGCCCGACACCGGTCTATCTGCTGCTGCGCGACGGCCGGGCCGAGTTGCTCCCGGCCGACGATTGGTGGGGACTCGATACGGGCCAGACCGACGACCGCGTCAGCGAACTCTACGGCTCCGACGCCCGGGCGGCCTGCATCGGCCCGGCCGGCGAACGGTTGAGTCTGCTGGCGGCCATCGTCAACGAGAAGGGCCGCGCCGCTGCAAGGGCCGGGCTCGGTGCCGTAATGGGATCGAAGAAGCTCAAGGCGATCGTCGCCGCCGACGGCATCCGCCAAATCCCTGCGGCCGACCCGGACGGCTTCAAGGAGGCGATCCGCCGGCATCGCGACACCATGAAGACCCGGCCCCGATGGGCCGCCATGCAGAAGTACGGCACCTGCGGCAGTATGGCCGGGCTGGCCATGAAGGGTGACTCGCCGACGAAGAACTGGGGCGGCACCGCCGAGGTCGACTTCCCCACCGTCGGGAAGATCAGCGACGACGCCGTGATCGCCATCGAGCACAAGAAGTACGCCTGCTGGCGATGTCCGCTGGCCTGCGGCGGGTTGACCCGGGTCGAGGAAGGTGAGTTCGCCTGCGAGGGACACAAGCCCGAGTACGAAACGCTCGGCGCCTTCGGGTCGAATTGCCTCAACGACGACGTCGCGTCGATCAACCTCTGCAACGAACTCTGCAATCGGGCCGGTATCGACACGATCGGCACCGGCGGCACCATTGCGATGGCCATCGAGTGCTTCGAGAACGGACTGATCACCACGGAAGACACCGGCGGGATCGAGCTGCGTTGGGGCAACGCCCGGGCGATCGTCGAGATGACCCGGCTGATCGGGCGTCGCGAAGGTTTTGGCGAGGTGCTAGCCGACGGAGCCCGACTCGCGGCCGAGCGGATCGGCAAGGGGGCCGAGCAATTCGCGATTCACGTCGGCGGCGAGGAGTTGCCCATGCACGATCCGCGGCGGGTACCCAGCGCGGCGACCACCTACAAGATCGACGCCACGCCCGGGCGGCATACGCAGGTTAGCACGTGGATCTTTGAACTGGGCGCCGGCACGCCGGACCTGGTCGAGCAGCCGCAGCCGCAGGATCACTATCCGGGCAAGGGCGCGGCCCACGCCCGGGTGAACAACTTCTTCCAGATGGGCCAATCGGCCGGAATGTGCATGTTCGCCATGCTGACGTTTCAACCGGAGACGCTCAGCGATTCGCTGACGTACGCCACCGGCCACACCTTCACGCTCGACGACGCGATCACCGGCGGTGCCCGGATTGCCACGCTGCGCACCGCCTTCAATCTCCGGGAGGGCATCCGCGCGATCGACCGCGACGTCCCGGGCCGCGTGCTCGGCGACCCGCCACTGGAGCAAGGCCCGACGGCCGGTTACACCGTCGATCTGGACGCACACACCCGAGACTATCTCGACGCCATGGGTTGGGACCCGGAGACGGGCGTGCCGACCGAAGAGACGTTGCGAGAGTTGGGGATGGATTTCGTGGTCGACGATCTGCATGGCACGTAGGCCGTGATTCTCTCACGCCCGCTCACGGGCTTCGCTATGAAACGCTTTCGGCGTACCGCGGCGATGATGGCTGTTGAACGGTGTAACTGCCGGCCTGATGGCGGGCTTCAATGAACTCGGGCTCGATCCTCTTTCGTATGAACTGCACAGTGCGGTGCTTCGAGCGATTCACATTTCCGACATGGGCGCAAGATGGTTGCGCGGAGATCCGAATCCCAGGCGCGACTCCGGTGGAACGACCGTCCTTTCGGTAGTAGTCCTGGGCGAACTGCCAGTACCTCACCGCGAGCTCGTTGATTGTCAAGCTGTCAGGAGCGTCCGGGAGAGATTGCCGTCTCCGGGCCAGCCATTCGCTTATGAGCCGGTCGTACTCCTGGTGGCTGGATTGACTGCCGAACTTGCCCAGATACCGGTCTGTGCTGTCGATCGTGACGACGGCTTGTCCGGATCCCCTGTGCAGGCGGTACTTGGGTACAGAGTGGATTAACTTGGGCATGGTGCGTATCCCTCACTGGGTTCATGCCAAAACGGTAATCTACCGTTTTGGCTTCCAGGTTTCGGGCCGCACCACCGACCGCCGGTGGGTACATAAGTCCTATGTTCGGCAATATTTACGTCGAGTGGAGGTGAAGGGAATCGAACCCTCGACCTCAGCATTGCGAACGCTGCGCTCTCCCAACTGAGCTACACCCCCGATGGGTCACTCCAGATA
>JABMRB010000866.1 GCA_013202865.1 Candidatus Nealsoniibacteriota bacterium
GCGGTGATCCTCTCTAACTTCGTGCTGCACCTGCACCCGACGTCGATCAAGCAGCACGCCTTGCGACTGAGCTTCACCTGGTGCATGGGCGGCATCACCTTCTTCCTGTTCCTGGTCGAGACGATCACCGGCGTGCTGCTGATGTTCTACTATCGCCCGACGTTGCAATGGGCCTACAACGACATGCTGGCGTTGCGCGACGTGGTCTCGCTGGGCGTGTTGCGGGAGGTGCATCGCTGGGCCGCCCATGCGATGGTGATTACCGTGATGCTGCACATGTACCGCGTCTTTCTCACCGGCAGCTACAAGCGGCCGCGGGAGTTCAATTGGGTCGTGGGCGTGACGCTGCTGTTGCTGACGCTGCTGCTGTCGTTTACCGGGTACCTGCTACCGTGGGACCAGTTGGCGATGTGGGCGATCACGGTCGGATCGAACATGGCTGGGGCCGTGCCGCTGCTGGGCCACGAAGGGCCGTTGCAGCAGATCCTCACCGTCGGCGGGATCGACATGATCACCAGCGGCTCCGACGCCCGCTTCGCCCTGCTTGGTGCCCGGGCCGTCAGCGAAGAGACGCTCAACCGGTTCTACGTATTACACTGCGTAGGCATCCCGCTAGTGGCCGCCTTCCTGATGGCCGTTCACTTCTGGCGGATTCGTAAAGACGGAGGGATTAGCGGGCCCGTGTGAATGCAGAATGCAGAATGCAGAATGAAGAATGAAGAGTGAAGAGTGGGGAGTGGGGAGTGGGGAGTAACTAGGAACGCCCCCGGACGGCGTTCCGGGGGGAAAGAGTAGTGGATAGCGAGGAGTAACGGATAGGACAATCTTCAATTTACAATTTACAATTTGCAATTACCAATTTACAATTTTCAATTCCTGACCCTGCATGCACGTTGACCCTCTCGAATTCGCTGAAACCATCGCCACGCCGCTGGGCTGGTTCTACGCGATCGCCTGCGCATTGAACCTGCTGGCGGCGGGACGGGCGCTGTGCGGCGAGCGGCGCTACGGACACGCGGTCGCGTGGGCGCTTGTGGCCGGGGGGTTCGCGTGGTTTGCCGTCGCGGCGTTTGCGGGCCGGCCGCCGATGATGCCCGAGGCCGTCAAGGCGGCGGTCGATTGGGCGATCAATCCGGTTTCGTTTACGCTCGCGTCGTTCGTCACCTTGGCGTCGCTCTACGTGTGGCGGCGGTTCTTCGTCATCGCGGCGGTCGCGTTTGCAGGCTTGAACGTTTCGCTCGTGCTGATGGGCCTGTCGATGACCGACCCCGAGTTTGCCGCCATCGTCACCAGGCCGGACAACGTGCCGATCGTGGCGATGGTCTACCTGCTGGGGTTCTTCACGTGGCTATCGGGCTCGCAGGCGGTGACCAACGACCGCCGCGCGGAGCAGGGAAAGCCACCGGTCGAGATGGACCACCGGCAGAAGGTGCTCACGTGGCCCGATCTGGTCTACACCGAGTTAATCTGCATGATCCTGGTGACCGTGTTGCTGATCGTCTGGTCGGTTGCCCTGCGGGCGCCGCTGGAACAGCCGGCCGACCCGGTCGTGACGCCGAACCCGTCGAAGGCCCCCTGGTACTTCCTCGGTTTGCAGGAGATGCTCGTCTTCTCCGACGCCTGGAACGTCGGCGTGGTGGTGCCGTGCCTGATCGTCTTCGGCCTGGCGGCGATTCCGTATTTGGACGTCAACCCGGCCGGCAGCGGTCATTATTCGATCCGCCCTCGCCGGTTCGCCTACCTCGTATTTCAGTTCGGCTTCCTTCAACTTTGGGTGCTGCTGATCCTGATCGGCACGTTCATGCGCGGGCCGACCTGGACGTTCTTCGGGCCCTATGAGTTCCACGATCCGTACAAGGTCCCGGCGCTGACCAACGTCAAGCTCTCCGAATACTTCTGGGTGATGCTGCTGGGGCGCGGCGTGCCGCAGGCGCCGGCCGATGCGGGCGCGTTGGTAGAACTAGGTACCATTCTCTGGCGGGAGATCGTCGGCGTGGTGTTGCTGGCGGGCTACTTCCTGGCCTTGCCGCCGCTGCTGGGACGGACAATCCTCCGCCGGTTCCGCCTGGAGATGGGTTTCGGCCGCTACACACTAATGATCGTATTACTGCTGTTGATGATGACGTTGCCGTTGAAGATGCTGTTGCGTTGGACGTTTAATCTTAGTTACGTGGTTAGTATTCCGGAGTACTTATTCAATATGTAGATCACGGTGTCTCCGGTTGGCGCGGCAGTTGTACCAACTGCTGCCCCAACATGCAGTACGAACCACACACTATCCACTGCCCACTACCCACTGCCCACTAACTTCCCCCATGCGTGCCACCGAAGAAACCTACTACAACTTGAAGCGACTGCACGTGGTGTTCGTGCTGTCGGCGGCGGCGTTGTTGGGGGTGACGGTGTGGATGCTGGCGGTCGATCACGGCCGGCCTTGGAAGGAGCACCAGCGGACGTTCCGCGATCGGATCGAACCCTGGATGACCGCGGCACAGATCGACCTGCGGCAGGACGAGGAGTTCCTTGCGCGGGAGAAGGAGCTTGCCGCAGCGGTCGACGAGGCACGCAAGGCCGTTGCCGACGGCGACCTGATCGAGCGTTTCGGTGCCGAGATCGGGCGCGACGCCGCCCAGCGCAAGGTGACGGCCCCCGACCTTGCCGGCGTGAAGTCCGCCTACGAATCTCTCGGCAAGAAACCGAGCGTCGACGCCCGCGACGGCTTGCTGCAGCGCTTGCGGGAGTTCGTCGTCGCGGCGACGTTGCGCGAGGAGAACCGGCAGCGGCAGCTCCGTTTCCGCCGGGCCGAGTTCGATCAGGCACGCAGTTTCTACGAGGCCGCCGTCGGCGAAAACAAGATCGCCAAGACCGCCTACGAGAAACGTCTGAAATCGCTTCAAGCCAAGGTCGACACGGCCGCCGAGCAGGTCGACCGCGAGACGGGCCTGCTTCAGCAGGCCGGCAACCATCGCCGGGCGCTCGAAGCGATCCTCGCCGAAATCACCGCCGACGAAGACGCCGCGCTGGCCGCCCTGGCTGCGCATCGCGCAGAACTGCACCAGCTACAGCGGACGCTCGCCCGGCAGCGCCCGAACCCGGGCAAACGGGCGTTGCAGTCGCCGATGATCGACGCCTTGGGGCGGCCGCTGGCGATCGATCAGATCTGGCTGCCCGAGTTGACGATCGACTACGGTTTCCGCCGCGTTGCCCGATTCGACCGATGCGTAACGTGCCACCAGGGGATCGACAAGACGGTGCCGCAGCAGGCGTTCGGTGCCGAAAAGACGTTCGCGGTCGAACTGGCCACGCCGAAGGCAGCACCCGAGCCGGAGAAGGACGACGACGCAAACGAATCCGTGCCGTCGTTGCAGAGCGTCTACGGACTCGTGTTGGCGCGGCAGGGGCTGCTCGACCCGCAGGCGGCGACGGTTGCCCGCGTGTTGCCCCGGACCGCAGCGGCCGATGCGAGGCTCGCACTGGGCGACGTGATCGTCAAAGTGGGCGAACAGGCGGTCGGCGGCCCCGCGGCCGTGGAAAAGCGCCTGCTTGAGAAAGTCGCATGGGGCAAGCCGCTGGAGTTGGAGATTCGCCGCGGGCTGCCGCAGCCCTATTGTTCGCATCCTCGGCCGGACCTGTTCGTCGGCTCGTTGAGCCCGCATCCGGTGGCGGAGTTCGGCTGCACGATCTGCCACGACGGGCAAGGCAGCGCGACGGACTTCACCTTTGCCTCGCACACGCCCGACGATCCGGCCCAGCGGACTCAGTGGCGCGAGCAGCACGACTGGCAGCGCAACCGGCACTGGAACTATCCGATGCTGCCCGGTCGGTTTGCCGAGAGTCGGTGCCTGAAGTGCCATCACGACGTCGTCGACCTGGAGCCGAGTCCGCGTTATCCCGACCCACCGGCGGCGAAGCTGGTCGCCGGCTACGAGTTGGTCCGCCGCAACGGGTGTTTCGGCTGTCACGAAATCAACGGTTTCGACGAGTCGGGCCGCCGCGTGGGGCCCGACGTGCGGCTGGAGCCGGCCGGTACGATGCGCAAGTTGGGGCCGAGCCTTCGCGACGTCAAGAGCAAGGTGGATGAAGCGTATCTGGCCGACCGGATCGCCGACCCCCGCCGGTTCCTGCCCGAGGGGCGGATGCCGCGGCTGTACGGCCTGCACAATTACCTCGACGGCCGGGCCCTGGCCGACGCCAAGCGGTTCGAGGCGGTCGAGATTCGTGCGATCGTAGCGTATCTGTTGGCTGAGAGCCGGGTGGCTGGGGCAAAGCGCAGCGGTGCCCCAGAGGAATCAGACGCCCCTGAAGCCCCCGAAGACGACGGATCTGGGGCTTCGCAGGCTCAGCCACCAGCCACCCCCGAGTCGCCAGCCACCGTAGCCGCATCGGCCGACCGCGGCAAGCGGCTCTTCCAACTCCACGGTTGCCTGGCGTGCCACCAGCACGAGGATTTCCCCAAGGGCCAGTCGACGCAGGGGCCCGATCTGTCCAGCGTTGGTGCGAAGTATACGGTCGAAACGGCCCGGCAGTGGCTTGTCGGTTGGATTCGCGATCCGCACCGTCACAGCCCTCGCACGCTGATGCCCAATCCGTTGCTCGAACCGACTCCATTACCCAAAGAGGAACCGGAAGAGGCGACGACGGCCGAAGACGGCGACGAAGACTCGGTCGAGGACGAACCGAAACCCCGGCCGATGACCGACCCGGCCGCCGACTTGGCCGCCTACCTGCTCGGCTGCAACGAGTGGACGCCCGGCAAGCAGAACCCGCTGAAGGATTCGGACCTCGACGACCTTGCCCTGATGCACCTGAAGAAGACGGCCGCGGCAGGGCCCGGCGGTGCCCCAGCGCGGCTGAAGAAGATGACGCGACAGGAGAAGCTCCACTACGTCGGCCTCCGCACGATCACCAAACGGGGCTGCTACGGGTGTCACGACGTGGCCGGTTTCGAGGCCGCCGGTCCGATCGGCCCGGCGCTGACCGATTGGGGCCGCAAGCAAGAGTCGCTGCTGGCCTTCGAGCAGATCAACCGTTACATCGAATCGCAGCAGGCCGCCCCCGACAACAACCCCGACGTTGCCTTTTTCCGCGACGCCCTGCTGTCCCACCGCCGCGAGGGCTTCCTCTGGCAGAAGCTCCGCGGGCCGCGGAGTTTCGACTTCAAGAAGGCCCACAACAAGCCTTACAACGACTCGTTGACCATGGGCCGGTTCGGCTTTACGCAACATCAGATCGAAGCGATCGGCACGTTCGTACTGGGCCTGGTCGCCGAACCGCCGGCCGAGCAGTACGTCTACCGGCCCCAGCGGCGGCAGCGCGCGATCGTCGAAGGCCGCAAGGTGCTGCGGAAGTACGCGTGTACCCAGTGCCATGCGCTGGAGATGGAGCGTTGGACACTCGAGTTCCCGCCGGACCATCCGAACTTCGACCCGGACGAGTTGGAGGACGTACTGGAGTTTGCCGACTTCAAGTTTCTCAAGCCACAGATATCGGCCGAGCAGATCGACGCCTCCAGGCAGACCGACGCCCGGGGGCTCTGCCGTGCGGAGATCGTCGGCATGCCGCGGGCGGACGCCACCGGGGCGCTGCTGGAGGACGTCGACGACGACGACTACCCGCTGTACTTC
This sequence comes from Candidatus Nealsoniibacteriota bacterium, assembly GCA_013202865.1. Classification (GTDB taxonomy): domain Bacteria; phylum Planctomycetota; class Planctomycetia; order Pirellulales; family Thermoguttaceae; genus JABMRB01. Next base: position 5,625 of record JABMRB010000866.1, read on the forward strand.
TTCACGCTTTGGGAACCGGCCGTAGTCAACGGCATGGTCTGGACCGTCGGCGGCATGGAGATGATGGTTTCCGAGCCGCAGATCGTCGAGCGCCGCGGACCGGTCGGCGGCGAGTTTGCGCGGCTGTTGTACCCGGTCGTGCTTCGGGAGGCGCAGCAGGCCGGCTCGACTACCGCGGAGATGGAGGCCTGGGGCTGGGTTCCGCCGCCGCTAAGCCGCGAGGGCGCTATGGTACGGCCGGCCTGGTTGCACGACTACCTGTTGCGGCCGGTGCCGATCCGCCCGGCCGTCGTGCTTCGCATGCCGCAATACAACCTCTCGCCGGAAGAGGCCGGCAAGCTGGTCGACTATTTCGCCGCGGTCGCCGGGGTCGAGTTTCCATACAGTTCGGCTGCCGACAACATGGCCCGCGTGAAGGACGACCGGCACGACGAGGCGATCAACGTTCTGATCGACACGAAGACCTTCTGTGCCAAGTGCCACCTGATCGGCGATTTTAGTCCCGGCGGCGAGGTGCGAACCATTCTGGCGCCGGACCTGGAGCAAGTCGGCCGGCGGATCCGCCCAGAGTATATCCGCCGTTGGCTGGCCAATCCGAAATCGGCGTTACCCTACACGGGCATGCCGGTCAACTTTCCCCCGCGGGGTGATCCGATGGGCCAGGACCTTCTGCCCGGCAGCAGCGTCGAGCAACTCGACGTGGTAGCCGATCTGCTGCGGGATTACGACGCGTATCTAAAACGCAAGGCCTCGATTCGCAAGTTGATCGAGCAGCAGTCCGCTGAGGAATCGACGGAGGAGAGTCCGTAGTGTTTGGATAAGAGTTCGCGGGGCCATGGTTTGGACAGGATCAACAGGATGTTCTTCTTTCATCCTGTCTATCCTGTTATCCCGTCAAGATACTTATCTGCTGACCAGCGGCCACGCTTTCGGGGGGTGACGGGCGTCTTCTGCGGCAATTCGCGTCTCTTGGCTTGTCTCGGGCGGTCGGATATAATGGGGCTATGGTTGTTTGGCGAAGTGACGCCGTTGTCAGTTGAGCAAGGCCGCCCGCCTCGTAGAACGGAACTTGTTCCGTTTGTAGGATTAAGGTCGCAGAGAGAGGCGATTATCAGTACGGGAACGGAAGATCGGGGAGACGAAAACGGAACAAGTTCCGTTCTACGGCCACGCTTGTCAGTTGCCAGTCCCCGGCTTTGCGAGTCGTCCCAGGAACTGAAAACCGATAACTCACCACTCCCCACTCACTCCGCGGAGATCACATCCATGCCCAAGAAGCCAAATCGACGCCAGTTTCTTACGCGAACGGCCGCGGCCACGTTGGCTACCGACATTTGTGCGCCCAAGTTCGTCCGCGCCGCGGACGCGCAATGGGGCGACCTGACCGGCCGGTTCGTCTACGACGGCAAGGCCCCGGAGCGGAAGAAGCTAACGGTCGATAAGGACGTGGAGTGCTGCGGCAAGTTCGACATCCGCGACGAGTCGTTGATGGTGGCCGAGGACGGGTCGCTGCAGAACGTCTACATCTACGTCCTCACCCGCGGCGTGGAGGTCTGCCCCGAGTTGGAGGAGTCGGTCGAGAAGCGGGTGACGCTGGATAACCGCGACTGCATCTTCGCCACGCACTGCATGACGATCTGGTACACGAAGCAGGAATTCCACGTCGTCAATTCCGATCCGGTGGCCCAGAGCGTGAAATTCGACCCGCTGGGTGACGTGCCGGCCAACATCGTCATCCCGGCGGCCACCAAGGACAAGAAGCCCGAGGTGACCTGGAAGTTTCGTCGCAAGCAGCGCATCCCCGTCCCGATCGACTGCGTCTACCATCCCTGGGAACGCGCGTATATCCTCCCTCGCGAAGATCCCTACGCGGCCGTTGCCGGCAAAGACGGCACGTTCACGATCGCCAAGTTGCCCGCCGGCGAGTTGGAGTTCCAGGTCTGGCACGAAAGGATCGGCTACCTGGCCACGCCCGAGTGGACCAAGGGCCGCTTCGAGATGACCGTCAAGCCGGGTACCAACGACCTGGGTACGGTGAAGATCGATCCTAAGTGGTTGGTGCCGAAGGAGGGGTGAGGGGAGAGGGATGAGGGGAGAGGGATGAGGGGAGAGGGA
>JABMRB010000867.1 GCA_013202865.1 Candidatus Nealsoniibacteriota bacterium
CGACCGGCTCGAATGGCACGGGCACAACGACTTCCTCAAGGTCCATACCAACGGAGCGGCCGCCTGGATCTACGGCTGCAACGCGCTGAATGCCACGCTGTTCGGCTTCGGCGAGCGGACCGGCAACCCGCCGCTCGAGGGCGCCGTGATCGAGTACATCGCCATGAAGGGCGATCTGTGTGGTGTGCAGACCGAGGTGATTACCGAGTTGGCCGACTATATGCGGTCGATCGGGCTGCCCATTCCCAGCAACTACCCCCTGGTGGGCAAGGCGTTCAACACGACCCGGGCCGGCATCCACGCCGGCGGGTTGCGCCAGGACGAGCGGATCTACAACATCTTCGACACCACAAAGCTCCTCGGCCGGCCGCCGCGAGTGGCGCTGACCGACAAGAGCGGTGCCGACGGCGTGGCCCTCTGGGTCAACGAATTCTTCGGTCTCAAGGGCGACGACCGGATCAGCATCATCAAGTGCCACAAAGTCGCCCGCTGGGTCAACGACCAATACGAGCAAGAAAGCCGCATGAGCGCCATCAGCGACGAAGAGCTCGAGGCCAAGGTCGAGGAGTTGATGCCCACGTATTGGGCAAAGTACAAAGCATAGCTTCCTCACAAAGCCGCGACCGGTGGTCGCGAAAGCAACCGACCGCTGGTCGCGAAAGCAACCGACCGCTGGTCGCGCAAACAACCGACCGCTGGTCGCGCAAACAACCGACCGGTGGTCGCGCAAACAACCGACCGCTGGTCGCGAGAACGGGGAGGTCGTAGTCGTTGGCCGTTGAGTGCGCGTGCCAGGGCTTGCCATGACACGGGCGCGAAAGCAACCTTTCACTTGTCAGGGCAAGCCCTGACCTACTTGCCAAGGAGCACAAACCAATGCGTCGATTCACACTCCAAACCTTCGCGACCGCACTGCTGACGCTCATCGTGGCGTCGGCCGCCCAATCGCAGACCAACTACGATGAGAGCAAGGTGCCCCAATACACCTTGCCCGATCCGCTGATCGCCGCCGACGGAAAGCAAGTGGCCGACGCCGAGACGTGGCGAACGGTTCGCCGCCCGGAAATCTTTCGGCTCTTCGAGCAACACGTCTACGGCCGCTCGCCCGGGCGGCCGGAGAAGATGACGTTTCAGGTCCGGTCGGTGGCCAAGGATGCGCTCGGCGGCAAGGCCACACGCAAGGAAGTGCGCGTGTTGTTTGCCGGCACCGAGGACGGCCCTAAGATGGACGTGCTCGTCTACCTGCCCAACGACGCCAAGCGGCCCGTGCCCCTGTTCGTGGGGCTGAACTTCGGCGGCAACCATAGCATCCATACCGACCCGGGCATCACGCTCTCGCAGTCGTGGATGCGCAGCAAGACCAAGACCGGCGAAGAATCTCGCGGTACCGCCGCCAAACGCTGGCCCGTGGAGATGATCCTCAAGCGCGGTTACGGCCTGGCGACGATCTACTACGGCGATATCGACCCCGATTTCCACGACGGGTTTCAGAACGGCGTCCATCCGCTCTTCTACAAAGATGGCCAAACCAAGCCGGCCGCCGACGAGTGGGGCTCGATCGCCGCATGGGGCTGGGGACTCAGCCGGGCGCTGGACTACTTCGAGACCGACGACGACGTGGACCACAAGCACGTGGCCGTCCTGGGCCATTCCCGGCTGGGCAAAACGTCGCTTTGGGCCGGTGCCCGGGACCAACGGTTCGCGCTGGTGATCTCGAACGATTCCGGCTGCGGCGGGGCGGCCTTGAATCGGCGGCAGATCGGCGAGACGGTCGCCCGGATCAATACGTCGTTCCCGCATTGGTTCTGCGAGAACTTCAAGAAGTACAACAACCACGAGGACCAACTGCCGGTCGACCAGCACATGTTGATCGCCCTGATGGCCCCGCGGCCGGTCTACGTAGCCAGTGCCGAAGAAGACCGCTGGGCCGACCCCCGCGGCGAGTTCCTGTCGGCCGCCGGCGCCGACGCCGTCTACCGCCTGCTAGGCACCGACGGCATCCCAACCCAGAAGATGCCCGAGGTTCAGCAGCCGGTCGTCGGCACCATCGGCTACCACGTCCGCCACGGCAGCCACGACGTCACCGATTACGATTGGCAGCAGTATTTGGGGTTTGCGGATCGGCATTTCGGGAAGTGAGGGAAGTGAAAGGCTCATTCCTCCTGCGTCAGGGCGAGCCCTGACCTGCGCCGGCAGCCCCGTCACGCCAACAAGTCGTCCAGCGGTGGACGCCATAGCGGCAGCCTCGGGAAGAGGACGCGGCCGGCTTCGACGGCCTGGTCGGTCGACGGTTGGACGAGGCCTTCGGCGAGCGTTCGACGCCAATCGAGTTGACCGAGCACCAGACGGGTGAAATCGGCGACGTTCAGTTGCAGGTAGCTGCGGCCTAAGTGGCGGGAGATCGCCCGGGCGCTGCGGTCGGTGACCTCGATGCGATACTTGCGGCCTTCGACCAACAGCCCCAGTTCGACCGGCCGCGGCAAGCCCGCCTCTTCCGCGCGGCGGTAGAACTCACCGCAGAGCATCCGCAGCAGCTTTAGCGGCTCGAGCAGCTTGGCCATGTAGACCTCGCCCTCGTCCGATTCGTGCCAGCGGCAGATGCCGCCGGCCCGTTGGAACAGATCGTGGATCGGTTTATTGGGCATGGCGTGAAGCTGGATCGCCTGGCGGTCGTGCTCGATGGCGTCGCCGCAGCACCGCGCCAACAGTTCGGCCGCCGCCCGGCGCTCACCCGGTGCGGTCATTAGCTCGACGATCCGGTCGCCCTTGGTTACGGCGAAGCCCACGATCTGCGTGGTGACTTCGTCCAGTTCCAGCAGTCCGGGCCCGTCCAGCGCCACGTAGATCTGGTCGTAAGCCTGCCGGTTGACCAGCCAACGCCAATAGGCCTTGGACCGCTGCAATGCGCCGTACTTGCCGTCGAGATTCTGATTGTAGATCCGCACCAAGGCGGCCTCTTCCCAGCGTCGCCAGGGGCGGATTTGCAGCCGGCGGCGTTTTTCCCCCAGCCCCCGATCGAGCAACTGCGAGAGCACGGCTCGGGCGTCGGCCCGGCTGTAGCTGTGCCGCCCGCACATGGCCCAGCCGGACCGGCGGAAGAAATGCGGGATCGACGTCCGCAGCAGACCGACCAGGGCGCCGCTCTCGGACATCTGCTTCTGGACACCGCCGAGCAACCGGCCGGCGTGCCCCTGGCCGCGGCACTGCGGCAGCGTGGCCATCCATCCCAGCCCGGCCACGGGGACTTGCAACGGGCCGAATTGCATCGTGCGGTTGGTCAGGTGCGCGTGGGCAATTATCCGATCGTGGCGCCTGACCAACAGCCGATCGTTGGGTTCGTAGAAGGGGTCCTCCAGCGAGGCCTTGAACTCCGCGCGCGACGGTCCCTGGAAAATCTCCGACAGGAAAAAGTAGATCGCCGCATGGTCGCCGCCCCGCGCCGCAACGACCGGCCAGCGAGTCCGCGGGCGGCCTGCGCTTCTGCGTTCCGATCCTGATATGGATGCTCGCGCACTCATTGGCACGAATCCTTTCTTCGAGCTTCAAACCGATCCGTCACCAGCGTGGAGATAAGATCAAAGACAGGTGCATCGTCGCGGGTGTCGCTGGCCAGTACGCGTATCAAAGCAAGTTCACACGTCCTTGGGAAGTAGCCGGGCGGCAAATTCGCGAAAAGTTTTTTCCGGAACCAGACAGAATCCATGTTCTCGCGACGCCAGGATCGCCTCGGCATGCAGCGCCCGCTCGGTTTTTGCGGCCTGCTGCTGAAGCTGCTGCCGCCGCGATTGGACCCACGGCTGCATCGCCTCGTTGAGCTGCCGAATCGTCCGGCAACGGGTCCGCGCATTTTCGGGAACCTGGGGAGTTTGAATCCATCGCTGCTTGGCGGAAATCAGTTCGTCCGGATTGCCCAGTACCCCCTCGATTTCGCCGTGGGCAACGTCGATGTAACGCTCGGGGGCGTAGAGCAGCCGCCGCAATTCGCACCGGATCGCTCGCGATTGATCGACCGTTACTCGCTGCCGCGGAATCGGCAAGTGCAGCGTGCCCGAAACGACCGCGAATCCGGGCGGGTGAAGGCCGAAGAACCGCTCGATTAGGGCATCGGCCACGTGGTCGTACTTGGCCCCGCCAATGCCGTGGACGAACAGATCGCCGAGCACCAGCCGAGCCCAGAGCGTCGTGATCAGGGCCCGAGAGCGGATCTTCAAGCCCCCGCGGCGGAGTTCCAGCAGCCGCTCGACCGTACGGCCCGGATCGCCATCGGCCGAAAGCGGCAAGTCGATCTCAAGCGTGTGGCGGTCGCAGAGCATCGTACGGCCGCCGTTGCGACGTACCAGTAGCTGCCGTCGCAACGGATCGTCATTGGAGAAGATCCAAAACGGCGTTTCCAGCCATGGCCCGTCGGCCGTCAGATCGGGAACCGGATGGGCCGTGCTGCGGATGCGATGCGCGCGGCGGTACTCCCCCACCGCCTCGTTGTAGACCGCCCGGAACTCCGACGCCCGGGCCAGCAGGCAGGCCACAAACCAGCAGAACGGCTCACTATCGCACACCCGGCTCTGGGGAACCTCTAGCGTCTGCAATCCCCATTGGCCCTCCAGCTTGTGCCGGGCCCGGGCAAGACACGCGCCGAGGTTGTCCGATTGCTCGGCCTGCCCTGTCACCAGCGGCCAATACTGTCGGATCAGCGGATCGGGGACCAACGAGGCGATCCGTTGGGCCACGCGACGGCCAAAGCCCGAAAACGTACCGCGATCGACGATCCGTCGCTGTTCGTACGGCAGCGTCGGTTGGGCCCGGTCGTAGGCGATCGTCTCGACGACCGGCTCGGCGACCGAACCGGTCGGCACCTTCACGGCCGGGTTCTTGACAGTATCGCTGTCGATCGTAAGGTTGACGGCCACGGCCTTGTGCCGCCGAGCCAGTTCCGCCAGCGCGAAGTTCTTCAGCCACCCGCCCGGATGAAAAATCTGCGGTTGGTGCC
>JABMRB010000868.1 GCA_013202865.1 Candidatus Nealsoniibacteriota bacterium
CGCCTTCCTTGAGGTCGTTGAACCCGGCCAACTTGATGCCGCACTCAAATCCTTCACGGACCTCGCGAACGTCGTCCTTCTCGCGACGCAACGAGTCCATTCGGTAGTCGCCAATCACCCGGCTCTCGCGAATCACGCGCACCCGGGAATTCCGCTCGATCGTCCCCCCCAACACGCGGCAACCGGCGATCGTACCCGAGCGGCTGACGTGAAACGTCTGCTGCACCAGTGCCCGGCCGAGTTGCTTCTCCTGCTCTTCCGGGCGAAGCATTCCTTCCACGGCCGCCTTCAGATCCGTCGTTATTTGATAGATAATGTCGTAGCGGCGGACCTGCACGCCCTGCGCGTCGGCCAACGCTCGGGCGCCTTCGTCGGGTACCACGTTGAACCCGATGATCACTGCATCGGAGGCGTCGGCCAGATGGACGTCGGCCTCGGTAATCCCGCCGACGGTGGCCTGGAGGATCTTGATCTGGACCTCGGGGTGCTCGAGCTTGGTCAGCTCCTTTTGGATCGCTTCGATCGAACCGCGAACGTCGGCTCGGAGGATCACGTTGAGGGTCTGGATCTCGTCCGCCTCGCCAAGGCGATCGAACAACGTCTCCAGCGTGACGTGGGGACGGGCGCTGGCTAGTTCTCGTTGCCGGCTCGCGCTGGCCCGACGCTCGGCCAGTTGCCGCGCCTCGGAGATGTCCTCGATTACGTAAAACCGGTCGCCGGCGCCCGGGGCCACGTTCAGCCCGGTCACGTTGACCGGCATCGACGGGCCGGCCTCCTTGTGCCGTTTGCGAGGCAATAGCGTGTCGGTCATTGCTTTGACCCGCCCGTAGGCCGCACCGCAAACCACCACGTCGCCCACCCTCAGCGTCCCGCGTTGCACGAGCAACTTGCTCACCACGCCACGGCCTTCGTGCATCTCCGATTCCAGGCACGTTCCCAGCTCGGACCGGTCGGGCTTGGCCGAGTACTCGTGCAGTTCGGCCACCGTCAGCAGGGTTTCCAGCAAATCGTCCAAACCCTCGCCCGTGGTGGCGCTGGTCCTGACCACCTCGGTTTCGCCGCCCCATTCGCTGGGCTGCAATTCGGCGTGCGCCAAGTCGGTCAGCGACCGCTCCGGATCGACGCCGGGAAGGTCGATCTTGTTCAGCGCGACCACGATCGGCACGTCGGCGGCCCGGGCGTGAGCGATGGCCTCTTTGGTCTGAGGCATCACGCCGTCGTCGGCGGCTACGACCAACACGGCGATGTCGGTCACGTTGGCACCGCGGGCGCGCATCTCGGTAAACGCCTCGTGGCCCGGCGTGTCGACAAACGAAATCGCACGACCGTCCTTCTCGATCTGGTACGCCCGAATGTGCTGTGTGATCCCGCCTTTCTCGCCGGAGACCACGTCGATATTGATGATTCGATCCAGCAGCGACGTCTTGCCGTGGTCGACGTGCCCGAGGAACGTGATGATCGGCGGGCGCGGCCGAAGCGTATCCGGATCGTCCGCCTGCTCGACGATCTTCTCGATCTTGTCTTCGAGCGTGACTTCCTGCTGGAAGTCGACCTCCACGCCGAAATCGTCGGCCAAGTATTCGGCCATCTCCATGTCGAGGTTGGCCGTAATACTGCTCATCGTACCCAACTGCATCAGCTTGCCGAGGATCGCGGAGACGGGCGTACCGATGGCTTCGGAGAAATCGCGTACCGTGCAAGGCAACGGCACGACCACGCTACCCTTGCGGGGGGCGGCCGTATTGGCGCCGGTCCGCCTGATGCGGGTCCGACGGCGACGACCGTCAAACCGGTCGTCCGGGCCGCGACGTCGCGTGGTCGTTCGCTTTCGCTTCAGTTGACGTTGCTCCCGACCGCCCAACGTGACCCCGTCGCCACCCTTCGCTCCCGCTCCCGCTCCCGCTCCCGCTGCCGCTCCCGCTCCCGCTGTCGGCGTTCGGCCGCCACGACGCGACCGAGCGGTCGTCGACGCCGGCGGTTCGCCCGGCATGGCGGGACCATTTGCAGAGGGCGTCGACGGACTCTTCCCCGCGGCCTTCCGCTTCTCGTGCTTGCGGAGGTGTTCCGAAAGAGGTTTCGTACCCGCCTTGCTCGCCCGGATGGCGTCCGGTGGGAGCTTGATGTCCGGCTTCTGCGGTGCCGGTTCCTTGGACTTGGCTTTGACCGGCAGCGGCGATGCGGCGGGCATCGGAGCGAGCTTGATCGACGGGCCTACCCTCTCCGGCGGCTTCGGCCTCGGCTTCGACTCCGCCTTCGACCTTGAGGTCAACTCGCCGAGCGGTCCCAACTTCGCCGAAAGCGGTGGCCTCGTGGGCGGAATGGGTGCCTGGGATAGAGTGGGCATCTCCGGCGCGGCAGGTATCTCCGGTACGGCGAGCGGCGGCTCCGGCGCGGCAGGCATCTTAGGCACGGTAAGCGGCGGCTTAGGTACGGTAAGCGGCGGCTTCGATACGGTAAGCGGCGGCTTCGGCGCGGCCGGTATCTCCGGGGGCATCTGGGCCGGCAAGGTCTCTTCGGCAGGCTCCGGCGCCTCTGGAGGCTTCTTCGCTTTGACCTCCAGCACGCGGATCTTGCCCGCCCCCGTCCCCACCGGGGCGATGTAATCCTCGCGCGTGATCGCCCGACCCTCGTCGACGGGCTTCTCGGCCGCCACCTTCGCAGTGGCCGCTTTCTTGTCGGCCCCGCTCAGACGGGCCCTGATCTTGTCCGCTTCCTCGTCCGACAGGCTTGCCAGCGCAGACCCCTTCCCCGTGATACCTACTTTGTTGCAGACATCAACCAGGATCTTGCTGTCGACGTTAAGTTGCTTCGCTAGCGAGTAGATGCGAACTGGCACTAGGCCACTTCCTTTCGGTTTCTCGCGCGCCGGCGGTTTCGGCCGGCACGTCTTCACTTCTCAAATCAGCCTACCTCATATCGACCTCCTATGAAGCGGCGTGTTTACAGCCGGGCTCGGCAGACCGCCACGCCATGCGGCGGGCAATCGCGGCCCAACCAACTTCGTTTCTATCGAGGTCACTGCGACGACTGATCCGGCGCCTGAATCGGTGGCTGTGGCGCCACCTCGACAGCGTCCGTCTCCTCCGGCACCGGAACCGGCTTGGCAGTCGGCTCTGCCGATTCCGCGATCGGATCCACCGGCTCATCGGCCGCAACCGGCACGTCGCCAGGTGCGGTAGCCGGCTCTTCGGTCAACTCTTCGGTAGGCTCTTCGGTAGGCTCTTCGGTCAACTCTTCGGTAGGCTCTTCGGTCAACTCTTCGGTAGGCTCTTCGGCGACTTCGGCTGGCGCGTCGACTGCTGCGGCATCTCCGGGCTCAGGCTCTTCAGCAGTAGAGCCTTCAGCAGTAGAGCCTTCAGCAGCAGAGCCTTCAGCAGCGGGGTCGGCTGGCTCGCCAGACTCGGCCTCGGTCGCCTCACCGGCGTCCTCTTCGGAAACTTCGCCACCCTCTGCCTCAGCCGCTGCCTCGGCCTTCGCCTTGGCGGCGTCCAATTGATCCTGTTTGCGTCGTTGGCGGCGTTGTTCGGCCGCGGCTTTCTCCGCCTCCTCGGCCTTCGCTTCGGCCTGCGCGACGATCTTGTCGACGTCCTCGACGGACAATTCGCCCATCTCCATCAGGGCGTCCGGCTCGATCACCGAAAGGTCGTCGTAGGAGAGAAATCCTTCGCCGACCAGTTTCTCGGCCAACTCATCCTCCACTCCGTCGAGCGACGAATAGCCGACTACCGCCTGCTCGATCTGCTCGTCGAGTTCCTCCCGGGTCATGATCTCGATGTCCCAACCACACAGCTTGCTGCCCAGCCGGACGTTCTGGCCGCGGCGCCCAATGGCCAGCGA
>JABMRB010000869.1 GCA_013202865.1 Candidatus Nealsoniibacteriota bacterium
CGGTCACCGTACCGGCGACGCCGTCACCGATGTCGAGCGCGCCGCGAACCTCCATCTCGCCGTTGAGGGTCACACTGCCTGCGATGCTGACGTTCTGGAACGAGTAGCTGGCACCTGCCAAGTTCAGCGCGGTGACGCCCGGTTGCGCGGTCAGATCGCCGAGCGTTACGCCACTATCGCTCGAGTTCAACGTCGAGTCTGCGGTCATTAGCAGATTGGTGGTGGGAAGGCTCACGAAGGTCTCGCCGACCGCGAGTCCTGCGCCGTTGTCGTACAGTTCAGCCACTTCCTCTTCGGTCAACACACGGTCGAAGAGGATCACGCCGTCGATCAGCCCGTCGAACCACTCGCCGTTGTTGGTGCTTCCGATGCGGAAGTTCGCGTCGGTGGCGTTGTTGTCGCCCGGGTCGCCGGTGCCGATTTGCGTCCCGTCGAGGTAGAGCGACCTGACCTGGGCGCCGTCGTACATGGCAACAACCTGATGCCATTGGCCGTCGTCGAGGTCCACGCCGACAGTTCCCGCGTCCCCGCCCAAATCCGCGCTCCACCAGTAGTGATTGAACCCGTTGTCACCGTTGAGTCGCAGAGCGTTGACCTCTCGGGTCGTCCCATAATTTCCCCATCCGACGATCCCGCGACCGCCGGTCGACGTGGGCTTGATCCAGGCGACGGTGGCGTAAGGATCGTTGCCGGTGACCAGCGTAGGCGCTCCGCTCAAGAAGTCGCCGTCACCGTCCATCGCCAGGGCCCCACCGGATTGCCCGCTCGCGTCGTAGTGGGCATCGCCCCCTACGGTTAGCGATTGCCCGGTTAGCGTGTTATACCCCAAGTCTTGATCGTCGTCGAACATCCAGAGGTTTATCGCGCCGTCTGGAATCGCCCCCGGACCTGCGATGGTCATGGTGTTGCCGCTAACGGTCAACAGGTCCGCACCGCCGGCCAGATCGGTACCACGTACGGCAAAGCTGCCGGCGTCGATGGAGACCTTAACGTTGGCGGCCTTGAACGACTCGGTAACGGTTACGTCGTGGCCGGCCGTGCTCGCCGTACCGCCGTTGGCGACGATTGTCGCGACCTGGTTGTCGGCGGCGGAAAGGGTCACCGTGCCGCTGTTGAAGAGCAACTCGCCGGGGCCGGTGATCGTGCCGCCGACGTTCAACTCGTAGTCGGCGCCGGAGGTCAACTCCAGTTGGGCGTCCAGTGCCACGGGACCGGTGACGTTGGAGACCATCGGTCCGGCGTGGCCGCCGGTACCGGCCGCGGCGCTGATCACACCGTTGCCGACGACGCTGATCGCGTTGTCGTGCGTAACCAGCGAAGTAGCTGCCGGCGTGGCAGAGGCGACGAACGTACCACCGTCGATGACCACGGTCGCGCCGCCGAGCGGGTTGACGCCTGCGGCCGCCTGGCTGACCAGGTTGCCATCGGCGGCGACAAACGTGACGTTATCCAGTCCACTGCCGGCCTTGTCGAGGATCAGATCGCTCGTGCCGGTTTTGGTGACCACAAGCGGCGTAACACCGTCGGCTGTGGTCGCACCCAAAGCCGTGGGCACTGCAGTATTCACGCCAACCGCCGCAGCGCCGGCGGCGAGGGTCGTGGACCCGATCTCGATACCGGCGGTCCGGCCCATCGTGCTAAGCGTTCCGTTGTGCATGGTCAGGCTGTTGAGCGTGACCGCAAACGGCAAGTCCAGATCGAGCGTGGAATCCTCGGTGACGGTCACGTCGACGTCGCTGAGGTCCACGTTCTGCTCAATGCCGATGCCGTAACGGAATGCCAGGTGCTCGGTCATCTGACGCATTTGGGCAGTGGTCAATTGGGTGTCGTAAATGATGATATCGGCGAAGTCGCCCTTCCAACTTCTCCCGGCAACGTCCCGATCCTGGCCGATTTGGCTGACTCCCGTGCGGACTCCGTCGGAGGGCCCCGCATGGACACCACCTAGTCCCGTCAGATGACCGGTCAAAACGAGGCTAATGATTCCCATCTCGCTCGGCGGAGGCACTTCCCCGTCGACATACGGAAACGGTACGACCTGCTTGCCGTTGAGCATCGTGACGCCATTGCGAACCTCACTGGCGGCATGGCCCCCCCACATCGAACCTCGGCCCACCTGCCTGTTGAACGGGAAAGTATCGTCGTCGCCCAACAGGGGAGGCCGCTTCAACGGGTCCAAGTCCGCGTCCTCTTTGAGGACCCAGAGAACGCTTTGCATGTCATCATACTGGAGGAACGACATCCGCTGCTGGTCCGATCCGTCGAATCGAACGACCGCATTGCCGTTAAACGCATTGTCGACCCAGACGGGGGCCACGCCACCGTTGAGGGAATCCTCCGCAGCACTGTAGGTGGCGTCCGCGCCCGGTGCCGTATTGGCCCAGGTCGCCACACCACTGGCATCCGTCGCGACACCACTGCTGGCGTCGAACCGGATCGCCATCCCGTCGGTCACCGCGCCCGGATCCGTGTCCGGAACCCCAATCGGGGCAGTGAACTTCAGCGTGCCGCCGCTGAGCACGACGGGCCGGCCGTCCAACGGGGTCGAACCGGCGATTTCAAGCGTGCCTTGCTGGACTTCCCAGGTGAGGTTGTCGGTGCCGGTCGCGCCCTCGACTGCGGTGTCAAGGTTCCAAGTGCTGGGCCCCGCCTTGACGATCGTCAACTTCTGCTGAGTCGAGTTGTTGGCGATCGTGCCGTAGGTGGTGGTAACTTCCGGATTGAAGCCCACACGAGTCGCCGCCGGATCGATCGTCACGCCGTTGAAGCTGATCGGGGCGCCGGTGGTGGTCAGAATACCGTTGACCATCGTGGGGGCAGGCAAGGTCAAGTTGCCGGGGGGCGCGAGGATCGTCGAATCGTCGGTCACGGTCAGAACCAGCGCATCGAGGCCGGCGGTGTTAAACCCGTTGTTGATTACTTCCGACGACCAGAGATTCGCCTGTGCCACGGGATTGAAGTATTGCATTGCACCATAGGTCAGGCCGGCGCCCTGGCCGACCTTGAACTCCATGTTGTCGCCACCGCCGTTTTCGTAGAAACCGACGTAGATCTCGTGGGCACCCGGCCCGAGGCTGACGCTGGCGGTAGCCTCAGTGCGGCCTTGGTCCCGATTGTTGTCGACGACCAATACGCCGTCGACCCAGACCACGCTGCCGTCGTCGCTGGCGGTGCCGAAAGAGACGTCACCGGCTTGGATCGGCGAATCACCGCCGACGATTATCGAACCGTACCATACGGCGCCGTACTGTTCGCCGGTGACCGTATTGCCCGATCGGGCGATCATGTCGGCGCTCTCGAAGTCGAGATTCGTGCCGTCACTGTACAGGCCCGTGTAGACCGGCACCTCGGCCAAGTAGCCTTGGCCCGGTCCAAGCGGGTCGAGCATTGCCACGCCGAATTGACCCTGGTAGTAGTTCTCCGAGAGTGCATTGGCGGTTCCGCTTGCCGCGTAGTCGATGCTCAGCGCGAAGGTCCCGCCGGCGAGTTCGATCTCAGACGTACCCAGCGCCGCCAGGCCTCCGGTTACGCCGAGCATGCCACCGGTGACTTTGATCGGCCGACTACCCGACACGTTGGTGCCTTGAAGTTCGAGAACGCCGCCCTGCACCTCCCAGCTTGAACCGGATTGGTTGACCACCGGGTCGGCAGTGAGCGTCCAAGTGCCGTTGCCCCCCTTGGCGATGACGACGGCGGGAGACGCCGCCGCGTTGATCTGTCCGTAGTTGGTGGTGACCTCCGGATTCAGTCCGATCGTGGTCGCGCCCGCGCCGACGGTAATGCCGTTGACGAACGTGACGCCGCCGAGAGCGCCCGCGGTAGTGAGCGTGCCGGCGTAAATGGTCGTGGGACCGACCGTCGCCGTGCTGTGGCTGCGCAAATTCAGCGTGGAATCGTCGGTCACCGTCACCTCCAATCCGCTGGCGTCGATCGCATCGTATCCGAGGCCCGACCACCACCCGTCTTGGGCGGCGTCGCCGGGGTTGGCGAACATCTCGGTGCCGCCCGGTGCGGTAACGCTCAAGCGGCCGAACTCACCGCCGCCGTTCTCATAGTAGGCGAAGGCGAAGGGATACGACTGCCCGGCGGTCAAGGTGACGGTCGCCGTGTGCGGTGTGTCCCAACCCTCGGGCGGGATATTCACGGCGATCCGCTCGCCGCCAGACAGGGCGGGATCGAAATCCGGATCGGGGCCTTCGAAGTCCCCGTTGCGGTTCAGGTCCATCCAGAGGATATCGAAGTCGTCGGCGTCCGTTTTGAAGCTATAGGTGCCGCTCACGGTGGCGTTGAAATTACCGTACCACATCTCCGCATAGTTATCGCCGGACGATTCGGTGTTGATCGCCGTCGTCCACTCGCTCGAATCGTCAGGCGCTAGAGCGAACAGGCCACCGTTTTGACCGTTGGCGACGCCGTCATCGATGTTGCTGAGATTGTCGGCATTGTTTGCACCTTCAAATCGGGCAAACTGGACTAGATTCGGGGTGCCGACGTTTTCACCGAAGATCTGGAACGTGCCACCGTCCAGCGTGACCTTATCGGCCACGCCGGAAGTATAGGCGCCCGACAGGGACAGGATACCGTCCTTGACGACGAGCGTCGTCTGGTCGACCGTCAAGCTGTCAATGGGCAGCGAGAAAGTCCCGCTGCCGGTCTTGGTCAGCGAGCGCGGGGCAGCGGCCGGAACACTATCGTCGTAGCCGGCACCTTGCAGCACGCCGTTGGTGACGTCGATGGTGGCATTCCCCGCAGGAGCGATCGCGGGGATGCTGCCCGAGCCGGCGCTGAAGGTCGCGCCGTTGCCCAGGGTCAACGTCGTGCCGGAGGCGAACACGGCGTCGTTGACAACCGAAAGCGTTTGACCGGGATCAATTGCAATCCCGCCACCGTCGACCGCCAGTGAGAAGGCTTCC
>JABMRB010000091.1 GCA_013202865.1 Candidatus Nealsoniibacteriota bacterium
ATTCTGCGGTTCCTCTTCTTCCTTTCTTCCTTCCTTCCTTCCTTTCCCCCTTCTCTTTTCTGGCTCATCCGATTGAATTCTTGCGAATCCAGCTACTCGAATGCAACTAATCTTTCGCCCGCCCTAGGAAGCGGCATTCGGATACGGGGACGCGCATGTCCATGGCGGTGCCGCTCTCGCGATGGTCGAGGTACTCGCTGGCGCCGCCGGCGACGCGTCCTAGCGCGAACATCAACAGCGGCAAGTCCACGGTCCGTTCGACGCTGATCTTGTTGTCGACCAGCATCGGCCAGGCAATCCCCATCAGCACGCACGTCAGCGCGGCGTCGACGTTGACGGCGTGGACCTTGGCCGTAGCTTGTTGATTGAACAGTTCCCGGGCGAGCCGGTGATAGAAGTCGAAGAAGACGTTGTACAGCCCCTGGTCTTCCAGGTACTGGAAGATCACGCGTTCCCGGGGATCGTAGTTGACCCGTTCGGTGTTGAAGACGGGATGTCCCAGGCAGGGGATCTTCGCGTATTCGATGCCCGCATCCTTGGCGGCCAGTTTATTCTTCTTGAATTTGAGCACGTGGCGGCGGGCCAACTCGTCCAGGTCGGGTGCGTCGTCGCGATTGTAGGGGGCGGTCATTTCGGTGCTACCGAAGACGTCGATCAGCGCCTTGGCGGCCTTCTTGCCGTTGCCGCCGTGGACCAACCCGATGGAACTGAGCGTGGCCATCATGGCGGTGTTCGGCTCGTTTCCGGCCGAGGCAGACAGCTTGGCGGCTTGAGCTGAGATCGTACCCGGTCCGTTGGTCAACGAAGCGATCAGGCACATCTCGACCAGCCGCGACTCGAACGGATGCTGGGGCAGGCAGCCGAGCCAGGAGAGCAACACGGCGTCGGCAAACGAGTGATCCTTCATCAGGTTCATCACCGAGAAGCCGTAAATCCGTGGCGTGACCCCGTCGTTGGACGAGGCGTGCGAGGAGTTGCGCATCGGCTGTCGCGCCGGCGTGCGCCCGAGGCTCGACTTGATGTACTTCTTCACCAGCGAGCCGTAGGGCTCGATGATCTCGCCGACGTGCGGCACCAGGTGCGACGGGAGCTTCTCGGCCAGCGAGCCCAAGTCGACCAGCCAGGGTTTCAGCGTCAGCGGGCTCTTGGGGATGAAATCGCGTTCCATCTCCAGCGTCGCCATCAACGCCGTGGCCGCGGGTATCAGGTCGTGCAGCGTGTTGACGCGGATGCCGCGGCGGTTCGTGGCCAGCACGGCGACAGCGTCTTTCGGCGCGTCCGGGTCGAAGACGGGCGCTCCGAAATACTCGTCGAACAGTCCCATCTTGTCGGCCGCGGAGGTACACTCCCCCTCGACCACGGCCCCGGCGTGCCCCAACGAGATATCCATGGCGTCGGCAAAGGAACCGGCCACGTAGACCAGCAACGGCTTGTCGAGCTTGTTTTCGCGGGCCCACTCGATGGCTTCGAGTTCGTAGGTCCCACCCGGCTCGATGTAGAGCACGATCAACCGCGTTCGCTCGTCCTCCGCGGCCAGGGCGAGCAGTTCCTTCAGCGTCGTGAGGATCAGCGCGTCCTTGCCGGTGGCGATCCCGTAAGACACTCCCACGCCGGCCGATTGCAGGTAGCCGGCGATCGTGTTGGTCATATTGCCCGAGTTGGAGATAATACAGGCACTGCCGGGCACGAAGTTCTCGTCGGGTGAATCGCCGCCGATCGCCCCGATGCGGACCTTCTCGTGGACGTTGATAATCCCCAGCGTGTTGCAACCGATGATGTCGAACCCCTCGATGTTGCATAGCCGCCGCAACTTGGCGGTGACCTCGATCGAGACGTGCTCGGTAATCACATAGATCGTCTCCACCGACTTGGTGCCGTGCTCGGCGACCTCTTTAACGTCGCCGTAGACAGCCTCGGGCGGTGAATAGACGATGATCTTGTTGGGTTGCTCCTCCTCCGGGAGGCTCTCCATCATGTCGTCGAACTGGCCGAAGACCGGGATATCCCTCGCATTGGGGATGGCGATCTTCTGGCCCCCTTTACCCAGGGCCCATCCGGCGACGACGTTGTCGCAATAGAGCTGCGACGTGAAGGAGACTTTGGCGGCCTCCCGGCCGGTGACGTTGGAAACGGCGACCCGGTCGCCCGTTTTTAGCAAATCTCTGAGTGATTGTGCCCTCACCGCCCGTCTCCTCCCTCGGATTCCGAAACAAAGTTAGCCAGTTCCACGGCGTAGGACGCCACCATCGTGATCGGTGTATCGGGACCGAAGAAGATGTAGGGCACGCGGAGGTTGTCCAGTGTCTTCTTGAGCGTTCCCATCCCCTGTACGAGCCCCGGCCCGCCGCGGCCAAGGACCACCGGGGTCGAAATGGGGCCGTTCTCGTCGGACCATTCCTGCAAGGCGTCGGCGATGGCCGCCAGGGTCACGTCGATCTGCGTATTGTTCGCCTTGCCGCCAAGAATCAGTAGCAGCGCCGCGGAGGCGAGATGGTGCTTAAAGCAGATTGCCGCGGTCTGTTTCATGCGTTGGTAGGGCGGATTGCCGCCGAAATCGGACAAAAAGATCGGGTCGCCGCCGAGCTTCGAGAGCGTTTCGACGATGATCGTGCTGGCCCCGCCGCCGAAGAGGATCGGCAGGATCTTCTTGCCGTGCAAATCCGAGACATGGGCCTGCCCCCGATAGCTGGACGCCGCCCAGGCCTTCATCTCCTCCTCGAAAGACGTCTCGTCGGTGGGGTATTCCGGCCACTGGATGCCCAGATCGCGGAACTTGCGGTTGTGCTCGTCGAAGGTCGCCTTGAAGTCGCAGGCCCAAATCTCGCCCTCACTGGTCACCCGCCACGGATTGATCTCGCAGCTTAGCATCCCGGTCGAGATGAACATGTCCCATTGGCTGACCAGGCAGCGGGCAAGCCGGGCGTTCGGCTGGCCCTCCATACCCAAGCGGGTGAGCACCTCGGAAGCCTGGTAGGCGTTCAGACCCCGAAAAACCTGTACGGGGATGGTGAGCTTGTCCTCGTCCGAGACCGATTCGATATCCACGCCGCCGCGAAGCGAGAGGGTCAGCGACGGCCCAAGCATCGAAGAATTGTACGTAATCGCGGAGAAAACCTCGAAGTCGGCCGGCACTTGCCGCACCATGTAGGCGGTCCGCGGCTGCTGTCCGGAGACTTCCGTTGCCGCCACCTGTTTCAACAGCCGCATGGCCACGTGGTAGTCGTCGACGGTCCGGACCACGCCCGCCTTGCCCCGTTTGCCAGTGAGCACGTCGGGCTTGACGATGCCGGTGCCCCACTTTTCGAGCTTCTCGCGGACGACCGATTGCGGCACCGGCTCGACGACGAAGCCGGGCACGGGTATCTGGTATCGCCCGGCGAACTGCTCCAGGAAGCTCAACTCGCCAATTCTCACGCTCATCGCCCTGTTTCCTCCGCGCTCAATACGTCGCGTCGTGTGGTCGCTATTCGGAGGTTGCGACGCAGAAGCCCGCAACGGCTATAACATACATCTATCGGCATTTTGAGTCGAGAGAGGACGCTATAAATAAGTGGATAGTGGATAGTGGGGAGTGGGGAGTACGCCAAAACGCCCCCCGACTGCGTTCGGGGGGGAGCGAACGACGATCCGCGGTGGCGCCTGACATAAGGCTTCTAACAGCCAACTCCACGCGGGGCGTTGCCCCCCGGCTACTCCCCACTCCCCACCGCCCGCTGCCTTCTCGCATCCGGGGGGTTGTTTCCCGATTCTGCAGACGCCACAATATGGGTATCGTGCCGATAACTATTCATGCAAGGGGAACTGACATGAACAGGCTGATATTCCCGCTGGCCGTCGCCCTGACGGCAGCCGTCGTGGCACCCGCGGCGGCCGAAAACAGCCCGGCCTCGCGACTCTCCTTGCGTGGACTGACCGGCGTCGGGCTCCGCGTGGAACCGATCGCTGCGGACGCCCTGAAGGCCGGGCTGTCCACCGCCGCGGTCCGCTCTGCCGTCGAATCTCAACTCCGCAAGGCCGGGCTTCCAATGCTCACGCCCGAGCAGCAGCGCAATACGCTCCGCCGGCCGTGCCTGCTGGTTCACGTCGCCACCTCGAAGCTCAACACGGGCGAGTACCTCTACTCGATCCACGTGGAGATGACCCAATGGGTGGCCTCCCTGGCCAATCCCGAGGTCAAGGTCACCGCCGCAATCCCGGTCCCTGCCAAGACGTGGTCGTCGGCCAACGTCTTCGGCATCGCCCCGGGCGACCAGATCAACGGGCATATCCACGAGGCGGTCCGGACGATGGTCGAGGAGTTTCTCAACGCCCACCAGAGAGCCAACCCCAGCGAAACGGCATTTCGGACAGGGGAGTGAGCAGTGAGAGCTTGTGAAACAATCACCATCGAATTTCGGGCCCTGGCAGTGGATGATTTGCTGCCGGAAGGCCATCAAGCACGGATCGTTTGGGAGTACGTCAACGGCCTGGACCATGTCGCCTACCAGTGGATCTGCGGCGGCGTGTCGATGAACCATCATACGCTGTCTCGATCGGGTTGCCCAGGACGGCATGAAAGTTCGCG
>JABMRB010000870.1 GCA_013202865.1 Candidatus Nealsoniibacteriota bacterium
ACTCATCACTCATCACTCATCACTCATCACTCATCATTCTTCATTCTTCATTCATCATTCATCATTCTTCATTCTTCATTCCCCACTACTCCCATTTCACTCCCGCCGCTGCCACGTAACCCTCGTACGCACACTTCAACGCGTCCACGTCCATCTCGTTCTCGTGAATGAAGACGCGGTAGTTCAATTGGATGGGCTTGCCGGGCTCGAAGGTCTTTGCTTTTACGCCGGGCCAGCCGACGCATTGGGGGCCGTAGTGGCGGGTGAGCCACGTGGGCGGATAGTTGGGGTGCTCGGGATGGACGAAGATGGCTGCACCGCTGGGGGCCGATTCGCGGAACGGATAGGTCAGGTCGACCCAGGGTAGCGGCGCCTCTTTCAGGTCGGCGGTCGTCCGGCCGCTGGGCACCGTAATCGCGGCGGCCTTCTCATCCTTCACGGCGAACCGCACGGTCAGCCCGCCGTAGCTCTTGCCGCCGGCACCCCAGAGCGTGACCGGGCGGTCGACCGGGATCCAGGTGAATTCCAGGTCGAGCACGCGGGTCGTGGCCGACACCTTGTGGGTGCGCATCCAGACGCGTTCGATCATCACCTTGCGGTCCTCGACGAACCACCCGTTCTCCACGGCCAGCACGGCAGCGACCGGGCCCGTGTCGCGGTGGATCCAGCCGACGAACCGGTCGTGGATCGTGTTGCCGAGCCACAGGTCATGGTGTTTGTCGTCGATGCCGACGTGCGGCCAGGTCCAGAAGATGCCATGGTGATGGTAATGGTCCTTGGGGAAATCGTCGGTGAGCACTTCGCCGTTAATGCCCCAGACCGGATGAATGTAGCACGCCCGGGTGCGGCGATGATCCGACTCGGGCACGTCTTTGCCGGTGATCGTGCCGTGGTTGTAGACCAGCACGGGCTTATCGCCGTCGGAGAGTTTCAGCGACTTATCGTCGACGTCGGCGAACTTGAAACTGCCGGGCGTGGCCTTAGCCGGTTCGAGCCGGAAGCGTCGCGTGCCGTTGATTCCTTTGCGTGCCGGGACGTCGGCGACCAATCGGCGAGCGTCTGCCGCGACGGTTCCGTCGGCGGCAATCGCGCGGGTCAACTGGGCAGGCACTTTCACGGCGGGCTGATCGACGTCGACCAGTTGCCATCCGTCGGCCTGCGGCAGCTTACTCGCGGCGGGCAAATCGACGGCCACGTGTACCGGAACTTTGGCGGCCGGCACGACCAGCACGGGCGGGTTGTCGGCGGCGAGGGCCTGTGTACCGGCAAGGGCTGCCAGCATGGGGATGAAAGCGGCGATCATCGAATGCGTTCGCCGTGGGGTCGTCCGTTGCATGAGTCACCTCGTTGTAGATACGTTTGGTTTGTTAGTGCGGTTCCTCGCTCCATCCCCCCGACGCAGTCGGGGGGCGTTTGAATCACTATTCCGTGCGAGGGGTGGCAGTTCAACTGCCACCCCAACCACTCGCCACTGCCCACTGCCCACTCCCCACTCACTTCAATACGTCTTAATCTCTACCGCCGCTCCTTGTCGCTGGGTGGAAAGGTAGGCGCTGTAGATGGTCGAGATCGAATCGGCTGCCAGCAGCAGGTCGCTCTCGGCCGGCGCGTCGTAGGCGATCGTGCGGTAGAAGGCTTCCATCTCCTGCGGGTAGCCGGTGAACCAGTCTTCGTCGGGCGAGGTGCAGGCCCAGCCTTGCTTCGTTTCGATCTTCTCGGTTACGTAGATGTCCTCGAAGTTGGCCTCGACCGGGTTGTAGGTCTCCATGGCCGTGTTCGGGTTGATGTTGCAGTTCGCCCGGTGGTTGTTCGCAGTAATCTTCAGCCAGTTGTGGATGCCGCCGACGACCACGTCGGAGGCGAACAGCGTGGCCACGGTGCCGTCGGTGAACTCGACGTGCATCATCGAGAAGTCGTCGATGTCGTAGTAGTTGCAGCGGATGTGGCCCTCGTCGCGGAAGGTGTCCATGCGCGTCAGGGCATGGGCCCGAGCGGAGACCGTCGCGGGGCGGATCGGCTTGCCGTCGCGGGCGCGGCCTTCGACCCTTTTGAGATACAACGCGGCCGAGAGCGGATGGCATCCCTTGCCGATCAGCACGCCGCCGCCACAACGGGCCGAGTAGGCGTAGTCGACCGAGTGCGAGCCGCTGTGTGCCTCCTCGCCATGGATCCAGAGGATTTGGGCCCCGGTCTTTTCGAGGATCTCGCGTTCCTTCTGGATGGCCGGGATGTGGACCCAGTTTTCGCCGTAGAGCAGCCGGCCCTTGCTGGCGGCCTCGGCCTCGATGATCCGGTCGACGCTCGCCAAGGCGGCGTCCAGGGCCACCTGCTTGTCGAGCTTGTCCCAGTGGTAGTCGTCCGATCCATCGCCGAAGTAGCCGGTCAGCGGCTTCTCGCAGACGACCCACTTGTCGCGTTTCAGGGCGGCAACGGAGACCGGCTCGTGGGCCACCGGCGGCACGCAGACGTGGACCACGTCGACCTCGTCGAGCATCGCGTCGAGCGAGTCGAAGAAGCGGATGTCGCGCTTCTGGGCATAAGCCTTGCCGCTCTCAACGTCCAAGGAATGGACGCCGCCGACGTCGATGTTGACGCCGTGGACCTTGCTGAGGGCCTCGAAATGGAACGTGGCCGAGAAACCCGACCCGACGATTCCCGTACGAATGGTCTTTTTCTTCATGGTACTCGCTGACGGTTGGTGAGGTAATTGCCCGGCGTCAAGGCGGAAACGGCCCGTCAGTGTAGCACGGGCGGGGGCCGCGGACAACCGCCCGCTGCCGCTTGCGGCTTGGCGCTTTTCGTGCGAGAAACTGCGAATCCGCAAGCGGCCGGGAACTTTTTTCGGGAAAACCGCGACACATTCCCGGCCCGTGGCGCAAAGGTATGATAGAGACTATGGATCAGCAACAGCAGCGTGAAATCGCCCGTGGATTGCGGGAAGGCAAGACCGACGCCTGGCGTGCGCTATATGACGCATACGCCGGGCCGGTCTGGCGTTGGGTTGCGCGCCTGATGGGTGGCGAGTCGGCCGACGTGGGCGACGTCGTGCAGGAGACGTTCCTGGCGGCCGCCCGATCGGCACGGAAATACGACGCCTCGCGGGGACCGCTCTGGGGGTGGCTGATCGGGATCGCGCGGAACCAGGTCGCGCTCAATTATCGCAAGCGACAGCGGCACGACCGGCTGCGGGAGACGGCCGACGGCGCTGCGGCGGGCCACGATCGAATCATCCGCTGGCTGGCCGGCCGCGAGCCGCCGCCGGCGGAGGCCATCGTCTCGGCCGAGACGACCGCCCTGGTGCGGGTCACGTTGACCGAGTTGCCGTCGGGCTACGGTGCCCTGCTGACGGCCAAGTATTGCGACGGGGCCAGCGTCGAGCAGCTTGCCCACTTGGAAGACTGTTCCAATATGGCGGTCCGCTCGAAGCTAGCCAGGGCACGGCGGGCGTTTCGCCGGGCCTTTACTGAAACGTGTACGACTTCCCCGGACCCTCATAGCGAGGGACAGCCATGACCGCTGAAAATAACAATTGGGACGAACAACGATTGGGCGAGGTCTTCTCCTCGGTCGATCGCGATGCGCCGCCACCGGATGAAGAACTGCTGGCGCGGCTTCGCGAGCAGTCGACCGCGGCGTTTGAGGCCGAGTCGGTCACGCAGTCTCAATCAGAAGAAACCGCCCCATCGGCAAGGAGACGTTCGATGTTCGTGCTTGCAATCCGTGCGTTGGTATCGGCCTCGGCGGCCGCGTTGGTGATCGGGGCGTCGCTTTGGTCGCTGTTGGGATCGGACGACTCGACCGCGTTGGGCGACGTGTTGGCGAAGGTGGCCGAGGCCGACTCGCTGAAGCTGGAAATCACCCACGGCGACCGCTCGGCCCGGGCATGGACCAAGGGACCGGATCGGCTGCGGATCGACGCGCCCGACGGCACGTACCAGATCGCCCGGGGCGGGCGAACGTGGTTGGTCGACGAGCGCGCCAACCGGGCCGCGTCCCGGGCGTCGTCCTGTTTCCGCAAGGACCCGGCGGGCGTCGACGTGTTGGCGCTGTTGGAACTGCCGGGACTGAAGGACACAAAAGTCGCGATGGCTAGCGACGCGCCCCAGCGGCGCACCCGCGACAACCGCGCGTGGGACGTTTATCGTGCCGACCTATCGGCCGTCGATGGCCCGATCGAACTGCTCGCCTGGGTCGATCCTAAGACGGAGCTACTTAGCTCGCTGGAAGCGACGGCCGATCGCGACGGCAAGCGGCGGATCATCGCCCGATTGAAGGTGCTGGCCGTCGGCGAGCCGATCGACGACTCGCTGTTCGTCGTCGGCGACACGCTGACCGAGGACGGCCGGATCGGCAAGGTGCTCGACGTGCAGGGGATCGTTTCGATCAAGCCGGCCACGGCCCGTCGCTGGACGCCCGTGGCCACCCAAATGCTGCTGAAGCCGGGCGATTGGGTGCGAACCGACGTCCGCGGGGCCAATGCGGTGGCTGTGGGGCTGGTGAAGCAGACCGCCGTGACGCTCGGCCCCGGCTCGCTGCTGGAGGTGATCGCGCCGGGCCGAATCCGTCTGGTCCACGGCGAGTTGAAGATCACGGCCGACGCCAAGGCACCCGTCGAGTTATTGGGCCCGGGCGACCAGAAGATTCAAGTCAAGGGTACACAACTGTGGCTGCTGAAGGAAGAGAAATTCGTGCGGCTGGACTCCGATCCTAAGAAGGCGCCGCTATGGCTCGCCGGTTTCGAGGGGGCGACCGCCAACGAATCGATCGGGTCGCTGATCGTCAAGGTCGATGGCCGCAACGTGCCGTTGACCGTCGGCTATCACACGGTGACGGTCGACGTTCGCGATCAGATCGCGCGGACGGTGATCGAGGAATCATTCGTCAACCGCACGAACAGCCGCCTGGAAGGCACGTTCCATTTCCCGCTGCCGCAAGACGCCTCGATCTCCGGGTTCGGCATGTGGATCGGCGACAATCTGGTCGAGGCCGACGTGGTCGAGAAGCAACGAGCGAGGGAGATCTACGAGGAGATTCTCCGCGAGAAGCGCGACCCGGGGCTGCTGGAATGGGCCGGCGGCAACATCTTCAAGGCTCGAGTCTTCCCGATCGAGGCTCATAGCGAGAAGCGGATCAAGATCACCTACACGCAGGTGCTGCCGCTACGAGACGGGCGCTACCGCTACAGCTACGCGTTGCAGAGCGAGATGCTCAAGCAGAACCCGTTGCGCGAGCTGAATATCGACGTGAAGATCAGCTCGGCCACGCCGCTGGCGGCGGTCAGTTCGCCGACGCACACGGCCGCTCGGATCGGGCGGACGAAGCACTCGGCCCAGGTCGAGTTCGCGGCCCAGGAGTACACGCCTAAGAGCGACTTCGAGGTGGTGGTCCAGCCGGACGGGCGGCAGTCGGACCTGGTGCTGATTCCGCACGTCCGCGGTACCGACGGCTACTTCATGCTGCAACTAACGCCCCCGGCGGATTTCGGCGGGGAAGGCTGGCAGCGGGAGATCGTGCCCGACGGCAAGCCGCTGGAGTTGCTGATCCTGGCCGATACGTCGGCCTCGTTGGACGCGGGCAACCGCAAGACGCAGGCCCAGTTCGTTGCCGCGCTGCTCTCGTCGCTGGCACCGGAGGATACGTTCAACCTGGCCGGCTGCGACGTCGACTGCCATTGGGTCTTCGAGCGAGCGGCATCGGCCACGGAGGAAAACGTCCGCCGGGCTCGCGGGTTCCTGGACGATCGGATCTCGTTGGGCTGGACCGATCTGGAGCGGGCGTTTGCGTCGGCGCTGAAGCAGTGCGGGCCGCGGACGCGGATTGTCTACGTTGGCGACGGCATTGTCACCGGTCAGAATATCGCGTCGGCCGGCGATGGGCCCGTGTCGTTCGGCAAACGGCTGCGGCAAATGTTCGACGGCCGGGCGACGACCTGCCATGCAGTGACCGTCGGCAGCAGCTTTGAGCCGATCGTGATCAAGACGATCGCGTCGCTGGGCGGCGGGTCGATGCGGAACATCTCGGGCGAGCACGGTCCGCAGGCGGTCGCCATCGAACTGTTGGCCGAGGCGGCGCGGCCGGCCGTTCGCAATCTGAAGGTCGAGTTCAAGGGGTTCCGCACGGCCCGGGTCTATCCCCGGGAACTGCCAAACCTGGCCCCCGGTACGCAGCAAATCGTGCTAGGCCGTTACTTGCCCGGCGGCGGCGGTCGGGATCTCACCGGCGAGGTGATCGTCACCGGCACGCGCGACGGCGAGCCGGTCCGCTTTCATGCAGACGTCACGTTGCCGGGCCGTGAGGGCGACGAATCGTTTATCCCCCGGCTTTGGGCACGGATGCATCTCGACTATTTGCTCGAGCAAGGGGCCACGTCGGTGATTAAGGACGAAATCATCGCGCTGTCGGAAGAATATCACATCATGACGCCCTATACGTCGTTGCTGGTGCTCGAAAGCGACGCCGACCGGGAGCGGTTCAAAGTGAAGCGGCGGTTCCAGATGCGCGACGGCGAGAAGTTCTTCGCCACCGGCCGCGACAACGCCGACTACGCGTTGAAACAGCAGCAGATGCGCCGCGCGGGCGACTGGCGGATCGGAATGCGCCGGGCCGTGCTGGCGGAACTGACGGGGCTGGGGCGCGATGCAAACATGGTCCAACCGCCGCAACTGCGAAAGAAACTGGCTCTCAGCTATCAACAGGCCGGCTTGAGTGGATCGACCGTCTGGTTCTCTGATGGCTCCGCGCTGCATGGCGCCTCCACGCGCGATTGGGGTTGGAACGGTAGCACGATCACGTCTGCCGGGTCGATTTCCGGATTCTCCATGAACGGCCGTATGGGCGGTATGATGGGCGGCGGCATGGGTGGCGGCGGCGGCATGGGTGGCGGATTCCCGATGGACCACTCATATAGGTGGAGCGGCCCCGTTAGCGACCTGCGCTCGAACATGCGTGTCGACTTCGACGGCATCGTCACCGCCGGCCTGTCGGCCCCCGGACTCTTCAGTGCAGACTTGAGCACCCCGTTCTTCCGGATGGGGGAATTGAGGGACGATTTCGCCGGGGATGTGATTTCGGGGCCCGTTTCCGCCGGCAGTTCGATGATGCACTACGACCTGACCACCGAAATCCGGCAAAAAGGCAATTTCGGTCTCGGCTCCACCTATGGACGGTCGAGCCGCAGCCGTCGGGGCCTTGTGAAACACTCGCAACTGGGAATCGACGCGTACTTCGGCGACCGGTGGGACGAGCGTTATCCGTCGCGAGGTCGGCCCGACCCGGCCCAGTACACGCATTGGGTCAATAGCCTCTTTCCGAACCTGCCCGCCGCGCCGCAGAAGACCGAGCCGCCAAAGCCCGAGCGGCCCTGGCCGGCCGACGCCAAGGCACTGGCCAAGACGCTGCTGCGAACCGAATTTCCGGCCAAAATCAAAGGTGGACTGCAAATCGATTGCGTGGTCGAATCGTTCGACGTCCGCTTCAAAGAAGTCTCGTCTCGCTCCCAAACGCTCGCCTTGGTCTCTCCCACAGCGTGGCTCACCGTCGCCGAGAATGACGGCTCGCAAGGGATTATCAGTTGGTGCGATCGTCGGGAGCGGGGCGCTCTTTCCACGGCCTACCGGTTGGGCCGCGTCCGCAAGTCGGAACCGATGGACTTGAGCAAGCCGCCGATCGGCCTGCCCGCCGGGATGCTTAACCCGCTAGACCGTGTCTATCAGCAGTACACCGTCGAAGTGAAACCGCAAGGCGACGGCCGGACGGTGTTGCTGCTGCGGCAACCAAAGAATCCTGACCATGAAATCCGCATGCTGATCGATACGCAACGGCACGTGATGCTCTCGCAGGAGCACTATCGGAAGGACAAGCTCACCTCGGGTCTTCGCCACGACGACTTCGTCGAGGTGGCCGGCGCCTGGTGGATCGGGCGGGTCGAGAGGTTCGATGCGAAGCGGCGCCGCACGTCGGTGGTTGTGCGGAAGTACGAACACCTCACGGCGGATCGCTTCACCGCTCGGCGCGACAAGCAGCTTGCCGTCCTCGACCGCGTGCAACTGCTCCGCCTGCCGCAACCGACGGTCGTCGACGCCAAGCAAGCGGTTGCCGACGGCAAGGCGACGTTCGATCACCGGTTCGCGATGATGCTGCACTTCTGCCGCAGCCAGCAGTGGGACCGGGTGATGGAGCATTTGGCCGAGGCCGAGAAGGCGGCCGCGGTCAAGCCGCCGATGCGATGGGTTCGCAATGCGGTGATGGATATCAGCCGCCGCCGGGAGGAGTTGAAGGGGCGGGTGTTTGATGAGGCGGGGAGATTGGTTAGGAACCTATCCCAAAGCCCCTCACCCCCGGCCCCTCTCCC
>JABMRB010000871.1 GCA_013202865.1 Candidatus Nealsoniibacteriota bacterium
CTTAATGGCCGCCTCGACCGAGCTGCGGGGCGGCTCTCAAAACGTAAAGGCGGGGCAAATTCCCGTACGGCGTGGTTGGGAAGGTAAATAAGGTGTTCTCGCATGAGTGTCTAAACGTGTTCCCCGACAACGAACGGTTCGCGATACTCCCGCGAGATCAACGCGTTGGCCTCTTTGCTGAACGCTCCGACGAACCGTTCCGTGCGAGGGTCCATGGTGAGCACGGGGCCGAGGACGAGCGATTCTTTGGCCAGATCGATGCGATTGGCCGCCAGATGCTCCTCGAGGCGTGCGAACGTTTCGGCGAGTTGCGGTTCGCCGCCGATGGCTTCGCGGATGGCGTCTGGCGTCGCTTGCCTGCCGATACGATAGGAGATGTTAGCCAGATGGACTAGCCCGCAGGAGAGATGCCCTTCGAGCGATTCGCTGGTGAGTTGGTCGCTGCGGCGAGAGCGCACGCAGTCGATGAAGTTCTGCTTGGTGCTCACGCGGTTGCGGGTGAACTTCTCGATCGGCCGGCCGTCGTTGTCGTAGGCCGTGTCCCGCGAGACGTGGCCGCCTTCGCATCGGAGGATCGACCCGGTGCGGACGCCGCGATAGGTGTCCATCGTCTGGTCGACCGACTTGCGCCAATCGCCTTGCCGATAGGAGGCGTCCTTGGGCAGGCCGCGGACCTCGAAGATGAGCGGGGCCGGCTCGTAGTCCAGCAGCGTGATCAGCGTGTTGGGCGTTTGGCCGTCGTCGTCGTAGGCGAGCCGGCCGCCGATGCTGACAACTCGCTTGGGCAACTCGTTTTGGCCGAGTCCCCAGCGGCACCCGTCCATGAAGTGGATGCCCATGTTTCCCAGGTCGCCGTCGCCGGTGTCCCAGTCCCAGTGCCAATCGTAGTGTAGATATTCCCGCATCAGCGGTTTCTTAGGTGCCGGGCCGCACCAGAGGTCGTAATCGCACGTCGCGGGCGTCGGCCGGGGACCGTCGACCTTGCCGATGCTCATCCGCGGCTTGTAGTTGATCCCATGGGCACAGAGCACTTTACCCAACTTACCCGCCCGGGCGTACTCGAACGCCTCCTCGGCGGCTCCGCTGTTGCGCAGCGAGTGGGTCGTTTGCACGATGCGTTTGTACTTCCGTGCCGCTTCGACCATTTTGCGCCCCTCGAACAGGTTGTGCGAGGCGGGCTTCTGCACGAAGACGTCTTTGCCGGCCTGGCAGGCCATGATCGTCATCAGCGCGTGCCAGTGGTTGGGCGTGGTGATGGTCACCGCGTCGATCTCGCGGTCGTCGAGCAGCTTGCGGAAGTCGACGAACGTCTTGACCGGCTCGTTGCGCTTGGCGAATTGATCCCGTTCGTAGCCGAGGTGCTTTGTATCGCAGTCGCACAGGCCGACGACGCGAACGCCTGCGATCTTGCGGAAGTCGCGGACGTCGCCCCGGCCCTTGCCGCCGATCTTCACGAACGACCCGATGCCGATCGTGGCAACGCGAACATCGTCGTTGGCACCCAACACCCGCGAGCAGCCGAGCGAGAGCGTGGTGCCGACAGCCAGCGTGGTCTTTAAGAACGTTCTGCGTTTCATTAGGAGGCTCCTGGTCGTGTGGCAACGGTAGGTTCACCACGGAGGCACGGAGAAGAAAGAAAAGAAGGAAGGAAAGAAAGAAATGAACCGCAGAATGTCGAACAAGGAGTGTTGAATGTTGAAGTGCAAAGTTCGTCTCGTCTCACCTTCGACATTCAACACTCCTTGTTCGACATTCGATATTCCTTTCATTTCCTCCGCGTTCTCCGTGCCTCCGTGGTGCATTCATTTCCTTAAATCACATTCTGCAGCGCCAAGAACAACGCCCGATAATACTTCATAAACGTTACGGGTTCCAGGCTGGGCCCGACCTCGGCGTCGCAATAGCCCCGGTAGCCCGACTTTCGCAACAGGGCGAACAGCTTGCGATAGGGATACTTCTCGTTGTGCAGGTCGTGCAGGTGGATGTTGCGGATGCGGTCTTTGACCATATTGAAATGTGCCTCGAAGCCGGGCTCCTCGACGTCGCTGCCGTCGCAGTTCCAATTGACATAGACGTGCGGGCTATCGGCGTAATCGAGGATCTTCTTCGTCCGGCTGATGCGGTTGGTGCCGCGGCCGTGATTGGCCAGGCGGATCTCCACACCGTGATCGGCCCCGAACCGCGCCGCCTCGGCCACGGCCTTGCCGATTTGCTCGAGCGTCTTCTCCTCGGGGATTCCCTTGTCGACGAGAATCGCGTTGGGAAACACGCGGATGCCCAACGCGCCGATGTCTTCGGCCAGCAGCGTATACTCCTTCGTCCCCTCGATGTTCTTACGGACCTGCTGCGGATCTTCCCAGTGATAGGAAAACGCGCTGGCCAAGCTGAGCTTGATGCCCGCGTCTTCGGCCTTCTTGCGGACCTCGCGACGTTGGGTCTTCGACAGGCCGACCTCGACGCCGTGGGCATGGGTCGTTCGCAGTTCGGCGTGCTCCCACTTCACCTCCCGGCAGTTCTTGAGGATCGTTTCCAGGTCCCATTCTGCTCCCAGCCGGTAGGTCATCAGCCCGAGCCGCAGCGGCCCGTCGGCGGGCTTGTCTTCGGTTCTCGCTTTGCGCGGGGCGAGTCCAACGGTCGCCGCACAACCGCCGACGGCCGAAATGGCGAAGAACTTGCGTCTTGTAATCGTTTCGCTCATGGTTCACCTCAAGTGTCTATTCTCGAACAACATTTCAACCGCACGCGCCATTATAGCCGGAGCGACACGCGATGCAAACGCGATACTGTCGGTCGCAGCACCTTGGAGAATTGGGCTCTGTGCTCCGGGGGCAGGACGTAGAATCGCCACGGTCGCTGCAAGCATGCTGTGTTCCGGCCACTCAACATGAAACTCAGCGGCGTGGCTTGTCCGTGTCCGTTGGACTGCCATGTTGGCGGCTTTCCTGCCGAGAGTTCTCATCTACGGGACGGTCTCTGACAAGGAACACCGGTATCGACGAAAAGGGTACCTTGTCGACTACAATGGTCGGATACCCTACGCCACTCGACCCTCCTGCCTTGGCTTTGGTCCCGTATTGCCCGAACTCGACAACAAGCAAGTCCCCAACTCGCAGTTGACACGCCTCACAGGGAAACCAGTCCGTAGAGATCGAGCGAGACTTCTCTCCATAGTCTTGGATTTCAACTCGATTTGCCAGAACTGTAAGGCTCGCATCGCCCGACACTACACTGATTGGAATCGCCTTTCGTTTACTGCTGGCTCCCTTCGCGCTCCATTGAAGATTGTAGTCCCCCGCCATCCCTGCCTCGAACAACGCATTGAGATAGGGGGCGGCGCGACGGCCATTATGTGCGGTAAAACTGTAGCCAGCCGTCTTGATGAGTCGGATATTCTCCGGTGTGTTGTTCACAACAGCAAAGGTGCCCATGCCCCGGGCAAATCGCTTATCGATACTCCACATTTTCGCGAGGCGCTCTTCGGAATCCTCTACGGAGATCGTGGTTCCGTCTCCGTAGCGCCTGAGACTGTCGGTCGCAAAGGCATGTCTTACCAACGTTCTGTGCGTCTTGATTGGGATTACGATCTTGTCGCCAAGACAGGCCAAGGGAAACGTGCGATAATTGAATCCGCCCGCGTGATGAACCCTTTGCTGGTTCTTCTTTCCGATAGTGAAATGATACTCGCGGTCGATTCCTTTGTCGTTAGAATAGTAGTGTCCTTTCGGGTATTCATACTCGCACGAATGACGTATGACGAAGCTGCCGGTTCGTCTCGGTCGGACGGTGACCAGCCAATAGACGTAACGGTGAGGCCCATCTGCCACGGTATCGGCTACCACCTCAAAGTCTCCTTCGACCGCCGCTTTGAACCTTCTTCGGAGGAGATCCTGATCGAAATCGACCGGTGCGCTGGGCGTCGAGTCAGGTGCTGCTCCAGTAACGGCAGAACCAGAGCACAGGAAAGCCAAGAACGCCACTACAATTGCGTAACGCATACTCATCGTCCTCCCGCCAATTCACCGTTCCATACGGAATCCCCGTTTCCCTGGGACGTTGCACCAAGGGATACCGGTATTGTAGTGCCGTAACGCGGCCGCGTCAAGTATTTGCAGCGCTGACGCTTGGCGGCGCGTAGCCCGGGCGTCCGACCGACTACGCCTACAACTCCTGCCAGCTAATCAGCTTCGGCGGATCATCGTCCTTTTCGATCATTTCGATCGTCTTGCGCATCTGCTCGTGGAAGCGTTCGTTCTTTTCGAGCATCCGGTTGACCTTGTACTTCGCGGCGTTCTCCTTCAACTTGGGCAGGTAGGGCTTGGCCGCGCCGCGGTAGTGCTCGAAGTATCTTACCACGCGCGGTGCAAACCAGTAGCCTTCGTTGCCGCGGCCGTTGTCGGGGTCCATGATGGTCATCAGTTGCGTGAGCCCTTCTTCGATCCGGTTCTCGGCAAGGAAAGCCAGACCGTTCTCGCGGACGGTGTTCGAGAACATCACGCTCCAGCCGGGACGTTCGACGGCGTCGATGATCTCCGGCATGATCGGCTTGAGTTGCGCGGGCGTCATCGTCTGGTAGAGCGACGTGACGCTGGCCCGGGCGCCGCCGCACGGGTTTTGTAGAATCCGCCGGGCGGCGGCGAGCAGTTTCTCGTAGTCGGCCCCTTCGATGCTCTCGGCCAGCAGGCCCGCCTTGCCGTCACGCCCCCGCTTCTTGAAGAGGGCTTCGCCGACGAACCGCGACTCGATCATCAGCGTGTCGTCCGGGTCTTCGGCGGCCAGCAGGTCGAGCAGCTTTGGTGCCGCCTCCCGGGCCCTGTCGCCGCCGATCGCGCTCAAGGCTTTCGCGGCGGAGACACGCAGCCAGAGGTCTTTTTCGTCGAGCAGTGCGATCAGCGCGTCGACGGCCGGTGCGCATGGCGTGCCGAGTTGCTCGATCGCCTGGCAGGCGCCGAACTTCGCGTCCTGGTCGCCCCGGGTGAGCATTTCGATCAGTCGCGACGTGTAGTCCGCCGGCTTCTCGGCCAGGGCCTTTGCCGCCCGTTGACGCGTCAGCGGCGACCACGAGTGCAGCGACTCGAACAGCCCGTCGACGCTCTTGGCAAGGTAATGCGCATGGCCGCGGTCCCAGACCGTGTATCCAGCACCGGCCACAATGCTCTCGGCGATGCCCTTCTCACCGAGCACATTTTCCGATCGTGCGCCCCGGCCGGAGAAAAATGTCTTCTGCCTCGGCAGTGCGTAGGCGATCAGGTAGACGCCCGTGCAATCCCAGCCGCTGTAGTTCTGCCGCCCGGCGCCGGCCTGGCCCTGATAATGGAATCGGCCCTTGTGATCCCGGGCCAGATCGTAGTACCATTGTTGCAGTTTCATGGAGGTGGAGAGGGCCTCCGGGCCGATACGCACCACGCCGGTGGGTCCCCAAAGGTAGCCGAAGAAGTTGCCCGTGTGGCCCAGTTCGCGGGAGTCGTACGACGCCAGGGCCCAGCGGGCGAAGTGACGAGTTTCGCTGCCGCGGCCCAGCAGGTCCATTGCGAAGGCGCCCATGCAGTTCTTGCCGTTGTCGTCGTGGTCGACCATCCGCGGGTCGTGGAATCCATAGGGGATCGAGCCCTTGTTGGCGAAGAAGCTGAAGAACCGCGTGCTGCGGCGAATGGCCTCGTTGATCTCGTCGTCGTCGTCGATGCCGCACTTCTCGGCGGCCAGCACCATACCGATGTAGCAAGGCAGCCCGGCCGCGTTGACCGCACCATAGCCGCCGAGCCGTCCGTGCAGTTCACCCCGATTGACCTCGGGCATCGCACCCTGATGCCCCCAGGTGCCGACGCGGCTCTGGCATCGAGCGATCTCCCGGGCGTGCTTGCGAAGTGCCGACAAGACGTACTCGTCACCGGTGGCTGCGTAGTATTCGGCCAGGAAGATCGTGCGATAGCCCCAGCCCCAGCAGAAGTGGCCGTTGGTGGTTTGGAAATCGAGCTTCATGTCGGGCGAGGCCACCGATCGGGCGTATTCTTTGATCTTGGCGAGGTACTTCTCCTCGCCGGAGGCCAAAAGGGCCAAAGCATTGACGTCGCCGGGGATACCCTTCAACTCGGTCGACGCGATCCACTCACAGCCGCTTTCAAGGATCTTTTCCGACTTCCGGCAATCGTACGGCCAGGTGTCGCTGTACGGGCCGAGGACTTCCATCTCAAGCGTGACGCCAAGCTTCTTGCCGCTGCGCCAGACCAACAGCGGGAGTTTGCCGGTGGCTTCCGCGGTACCCAGGGCCTCGCCGAAACTGCGCCGGGCGTCCTTGGTGAACGGCTTGCCGTCGACGCCAAGGATGACGTCGCCGACCTGAAGCACGTCGGCGGCGGGCGAGTCATCGGCCACCTCCGTCACCAGGATCTGACGGCTGTTGTACGACGCCTCATGCCATCCGAAGACCCAGCCTCGAGCACCGGTCGCCCCGAGATTGAAATCGGCCGACTTTTCGTCCCGCTGGCCACCGGCGGTCAGGTCGGGTGGATCGGGCGGAGCGGGCAACGCGCGGACGTCGGCAACCAGCAGCGTGATCGCAGCTAGAGTCACCAGCAAACTAATAGACACTTTCATAAAACGCATCATATTTCTCCTGGAAAATGGGGGATTGGCTCATGGAATACAATCACGAAGAACAACCACGGATTCCACGGACAAGCACGGATAAACAGAAGTGCAGAATGGGTCGTTCGCAATCGTCGACTTATCCGTGCCCATTCGTGATATCCGTGGTCTTTTTCCGTGCTTGTCTTTCGTGGTCTCCTCCCGCGTAGGTCGGAATCCTCGTGGCCGGTAGCCCCGATCTTGTAGTATTACTCCTCGATCTTCGCCGCCCGGTCCTTCATGGCGTTGACGGCTGCTCGGACTGCGTCGATCTTCTCGACCAATTCGGGGTGCCGGGCGATGTTACGCGAGAGCCACTCGTCTTTCTGTAGCTCGTCGAGGATGGCCTCGGTTCGGGCGATCTTGCTGGTGACCAATTGCTTCATGCTTCCGTTCTTGCTGAGATGGAGTTCCTTCTCCAACAGCGGCAGGTCGAACTGCATCTGCCGGATCTTGCGGTCGAGCGCCTGCATCTCGGCTTCGGCCTTCAGTTGCGAGATCTTCTCGCTGCACGCCTGCTTGGCCTCCTCCGAGTAGTTGACGCCTTCGGGGATCGGCCAGTCGTCGGTACGGAAGGTCGGCAACGGCAGCCGCTCGCGGCCGATCAGGTTGCCGGTCGGCCAGTTGGCCCAGCCGTAGCGGACGGCGGCCGGATCGTCGACCAGATCGCTGCGGACTTCGATACAAGGCTTCCCGTCGAGCTTCGCGTGCTTCGCCTTGGCCGGATACCATCGCCGGTCGCCGTCGGCGATAATGAAGCCCTGGAATTCCGCGTTGCCTTCACGCGGACACGGCAGCACCTGCCAGTAGGCGTTGTTCTCGATATGCTTCCATCGCTCGTAGACGATCGGATCGCTGTCGAAGAAGAGGTAGATCTTGTCGTCCTGCTTTTTCATTCCGACGTAGTTGTTCGCCCGATGCACGACTGGCTGGTCGTAGACCGTGGCCAGTGCCCAGAGCGAGGCGTATTCAGCCACCGGGAACTTTTCGCCCGGGTGGATGTACGAGTTGCCGGCCGGATAGGTCGCGATCATGCCGGCGTTGGGGTCCTTCTGCAAAGCGCGACGTTGGATGTCGCGAACGATCGCGTAACCTTCGGCGACCGTCGCGATCTCGGGGTCCAATCCGAAGGTACCCCAGCCGGGCTGGCTGATGCACCCGAAGGGCATGTTCTCGTTGCCAAACGCCTTGCGAAACGAGACGGGCACCTTAGGGAACGTGTATTCGTATCGCGTCCAGCACATGAAGTTGTTGTTTTCGCCCTGATAGTAGAGCACGCCGCGGACGCCCAAGTGCCGGATCGGCATGATCGTGGCGTTGAACAGCCCGGCCGGCGGACTCCAGCCGCTACGGGGATCGCCCGGCTGCTTCGGCATTCGCAGCCGCGGCTCCTTCTTGCCTTCGGCCTTGGCCTCGGCGAGTTTCTTTTCGTGTTCGACCTTGGCCTGCTCGCAAGCCTTCTCCCACTTGGCCATGATCCGCTCGACCTGCCGGGGATCGTCCCAGGTGGCGGTTTCGGCGTCGTAGTCATCGAGCACGGTTCGGATGATCTTGTTGTCGATACCGTTACTGCGAGCGACACTGTCGAGTTCCTCGCGCAGGCACCAGGTCTGGCCGAGCGTGCCGCCCCGGGCGACGTTGATGATCCCGACGGGTACCTTGAGGTATCGATGCAGGAACATGCCGTAGAGATAGGGCACAGCGGAGAACTCCTGGGCCGACTCGGGCGAGCACTGCCGCCACCGGATGTTCTGGCGGACGTCGTCCAATGGTTTGTACCAGGAGTCGTGCCACGCCACGTAACGCAGGCCGGGGAAATCGGCGGAGGCGGCCTCCCGGGTCTTGCGGTTGAAGTTGCTCCAGCCCATGTTGCTCTGCCCGGCACAGACCCAAATCTCGCCGATCAGGACGTTTCGAACGCCGATCAGGTCGTCGCCGCGCCGGGCAAGGATCCAGGTCGGTTGGAAGCTGGCCTTCGCCGGCTTGAACTCGGCTGTCCAGCGGCCGTCCTCACCGGCGGTGGCCCCGACGGTCTGCGGGACCAGCTTCGGCGGGTTCTTCTCCACGTATCGAACCGTCACCGAGTAGCCGGCGTCGTCCGCCGCCTCGGCGTCTTGCGGCAGGGCTTCCTC
>JABMRB010000872.1 GCA_013202865.1 Candidatus Nealsoniibacteriota bacterium
AGCTGAAACTGATCACCAGAAAATCATACGGTTTCCGGACGCAAGAAGCCTACGAAACGGCCCTATACCACAACCTTGGAGACCTCCCTGAGCCAGAATTCACCCACGAATTCTGCTGAAGAGGCATTTGTTTCGCTTTGTCGATCAAGGGCCGATCGAAGCCCTGCGTGCTGAAGAACTTCAAGGGGGCGATGGAGGCCGGCGCCACGGTCAAGGAGTTGACCTACATCCTGGCCCTGGTGATGCGCGAGGCGGCCGGAGCCGACGACTGCTGGACGCACGACGTGCTGGGCGATTGGAAACAGATTCCAGCCGGCAATATGCAATGCGAGTGCCAGAAATAACCGACTATCGACCGGAGACCTTTCGATGAAGAAAGAGTTGAAGATACTTGCGGCCTTCTTGACGATCTTTCTGGTGGCATACTTCTTACCGCTGGCCAACGACAAAGTGAAGTCCGCGATTTTTGAAGCGTTTGTGTTGCTTCAATGGTATGCTCGCAATCACACACTGGCTTGTGTCATTCCAGCCTTGTTCATCGCGGGTGGAATCACGACGTTTCTCTCGAGAGAAGCCGTACTGAAACACCTCGGCCCCAAGGCCAATAAGGTGGAAGCATACTCGGTCGCCTCGGTTTCCGGAACCGTGCTGGCGGTCTGCTCGTGCAGCGTGCTGCCGATGTTTGCCGGGATTTATCGGATTGGGGCGGGTCTGGGTCCGGCGGCAGCCTTTCTTTACGCCGGCCCGGCCATCAACGTGCTGGCTCTGTTCCTGACCGCGCGGGTGCTGGGATTTCAACTCGGCGTCGCTCGCGTGATCGGGGCGATCGTGTTCGGGATTATCATCGGGCTGATCATGGCCTTGATGTTTCGCAAGGACGAGGAGGAGCGAACTACCGCCACGATGCAGATGCCCGACCCGCCCGCCTCGCGACGGCCGCTCTGGCAAAGCGGTTCGCTGCTTGCTGCGATGATCGCTTTTCTCGTCTTCAGCGACTGGTTCAATCCCGGCGACAAAATCGTCGATCTGGTCGATGGCACGCATTTCGAGGCGACGTTGCAGTACGAGACGCTAAGTGAATACGATTTGCGATTGAAGGAGGCGGTCCTGGGCCACGAGGTGGGCGAAGTTGTGAGGCTGCCTAAGTCGCGGATCAAACCGGGTGGGATCGTCGACAAGCCCGGTTGGGTGGTCGCCATCCATCACATTCGCTGGTATCTGGCCGGGGCGATGGGTGTGCTGGTCATGATCATGACCGTGGTCTGGTTGGACAAGGCGGAGTTCCTCGAGTGGATGGGAAATACGTGGACCTTCTCCAAGCTATTGATTCCGCTGTTGTTCGGGGGCGTATTCCTTGTCGGGTTTCTCGGAGCGCTGTTGCCCGAAGAACAAGTCGCCGCACTGGTGGGCGACAACAGCCTGAAGTCGAACCTGATCGCCTCGGTCATCGGTTGCCTCTTCTACTTCGCCACGTTGACCGAGATTCCGATTCTCGAAACGCTGATGAAGAACGGCATGGCGACCGGACCGGCGTTGGCCCTGTTGCTCGCCGGGCCCGCGCTGTCGATCCCGAGCATCCTGGTGATCCGCTCGGTGATCGGAAACGTAAAGACCTTGGTTTTTGTGGGCCTGGTCGTAATAATGGCTACCGTCGTAGGCATGGGCTATGGTGAGTTGTTCCCCGAGAGTCCGTTCCAACCGGGACAAGCTCAGCCGGCCGCGGTCGCCGAACTTCAACCGTAGAACACAACCCTCATATTACGAAAGACCTAAGACAATGAAGACCGTACAAGTCCTGGGGCCCGGCTGCCCGAAATGCGAGAAACTCAAGCAGCACACCGAGGCGGCCCTAAGCGAGTTGGGGATCGAAGCCACCGTCGAGAAGGTGAGCGACATCATGCAGATCACGTCGTTCGGCGTGATGATGACGCCCGCCCTGGTCGTCGACGGCGAGGTCAAGATCGTCGGCAGAGTGCCGTCGGCCGAAGAGATCAAACAGTTGTTATCGTGATTGACATGGACGAGTCGGACCGGCCGAAATCAGCCCCGAAGGGGCGACAGTCAATAGCCAGGGGCGTCAGCCCCTGGTACGAGAATCCCCCCCGCAACGGGAGCCCCGAAGGGGCGGTAGAATTGGTTGCACGGAGTCTTCTGGCGCCCCTTCCGGGCTCTCGACTACGA
Source organism: Candidatus Nealsoniibacteriota bacterium (assembly GCA_013202865.1). GTDB lineage: Bacteria > Planctomycetota > Planctomycetia > Pirellulales > Thermoguttaceae > JABMRB01. Next base: position 2,182 of record JABMRB010000872.1, read on the forward strand.
TGCTATCCAGATTCCAGGGGCTCACGCCCCTGGCTATTGACTAACGCCGCTGCGGGGCTGCCCATCGGGATGTCTCATACCAAGACGAACACACAAATCACTTAAAGCCGTGTGGTGACAGGAGAACTCAGATGGACATGAAGAACGCCGCGGCCGTGTGCCTGATCTCGTTTTTCTCCGCCACGCTGGTGGTGCTGATCGCCCGGGCACTCGACTTGCAGGCGGCCGCGCAGGTCGAATCGCAATTGGCCGCCATCGTCGAGGAACTTCAGGCGATCCGCAAGCAGGGCCGGATCGCGGCGGCGCCGGACGGCGCGGCCGACGTGCAGCCGGTCGGCGACGGGCTGATGGTTTACTATTTCCATGGCAACCAGCGGTGCCCGACCTGCGAGTCGATCGAGTCGCAATCGCACGAAACGGTCCAGTCCGACTTCGCCGCGCAACTGGCCGGCGGAGAGGTGGTCTGGAAGATCCTCAACTACGACAAGCCCGCGTGCAAGAAGTTGGCGGCGCAGTTCGAGGTTTCGGACCCGGTCGTCGTGCTCGCGCGGATGAAGAA
>JABMRB010000873.1 GCA_013202865.1 Candidatus Nealsoniibacteriota bacterium
AACAACGCCTACTGCCAGGACAACGAGATCTCCTGGGTCGATTGGACGCTCGCCGAGAAGAATGCGGACCTGTTGCGATTCACGCAGATGATGATCTCGCTGCGCAAGAGGTATCTCGCCATGACCCGCGAGGAGTTCGTCAACCGTGCCACGTGGCACGGTACGCAGATCGGCGACCCCGACTGGACCGGCGAGACCCGCACGCTGGCGTTCCAACTGCACAGTTGGCATTCGATGCCCGACCTCTACGTGATCTTCAACGCCCACTGGCAATGGCAGGAGTTTGCACTGCCGGCCCACGACGGCCAGCGGAACTGGCGCCGCCTGGTCGACACCCGCCTGCCCTCGCCCGACGACATCGTACCGGACGACCAGGCCGTGCCGCTGGATCCACCCAGCAGCTACAACATGGGCCCGCGGTCCGTGGCTATTCTCATTTCGGACGTCTGACCGTAGGGTGCGTGAAACGCACCGGTATTGGATGTTGTGGTGCGTTGTACGCACCCTACAAACTGTCAGGGCGAGCCCTGACCTACTTGCCGACTGTCGACACGTGGATTAGCCAGCAGCTTGTCGCGGCCTTTTTCGAGGGCCCGCAAGATGGCCCGATAGTCCGGATCGTTCTTGTCGGCAAACGGTTCGGGCATCCCTTTCTCCGTCTGGCGTAGGACGCGGCACAACCCCAAGCCGCCGGCCTTCTTAGGCAACGGGGCGGTGAGCATTTGGCTCGACTCGGGATGCGTCAGGTTGATGCGATGGTCGGGCCCGATCTGCCCGGTAAACGAGATCCGCCCGTGGCCAAGCTGGAACTGGCTCAGCGCCGTGTCGGTCCAGAGCTTGCTGCTAACCAGCAGTTTGCCGTCGCCGCCCGGGTTGTAGTTGTACGTTTGCGGTGTGACGACCTGCTGGTGGCACGGCATGCAGCGGCGATTGAACACGGGCACGAACTCCTTCTGAAACCACCCGGCCGTGTCGCCGACGTACCAGCGGTCGCGGCCGCCGACTACGCGGCGGTCGGTTACTTCGTACGTGCCGTAGTAGGGCACGTTGGCGTCGATCCAGGTGTAGATCCGGCGACGGGCTTCCGCGGGCAGCACCCGGCCACTGTGGTCCGTTTCGATGTACTCCCGGATGCGGCTGACCATCGCGCCGCGGGTATTCGCCGAACTTTCGGCGTGGCCGGTCCCGGCGATGGGAATGTAATGGACCAGGCCGCGGTCGAGGAGTTGATCGTAAGCCATGCTGAAAAAATGCGTCTTGTCGCCCGTGAGATCCACCGCCGCCTCGGGCGTCGCCCCGGCGTGACACTCGACGCAATACTTATCCAACACCGGTTGTACGACGCGGTTGAAGTCGACCACGCCGTGGTCCGTCCAGGCCGGGTACTTGGGCACGGAAGCTTCCCGCCGCAAGGCCGCCGGCACCGCACCGCTGGAGTGCATCGGGGCCAAGTCGCGCGACTCGTGGCAACCGATGCAACCGACCGTTTCGCCGGGCATAAGCTGCGTGGTCGAACCCATTCGGCGAATGGCCCGGCCTTCGGCGTCGAGAACGTTCAGCGAGATGTCGCGATTGGCCGGTGCGATAAAATGGGCCGATCCGTCGGCCTCCACCGGCACGGTGCCGATGATCCGCCGAACGTACATCGTGCCGCGGCTGATCGTTGTCCAATGGCCGAACAGGGCGAGGCCCTGAATGGTGCCGACCCGCGGGACCTGCTCCATGATCTGAATCGCTTTGATCTCGCCGCGAGACAGTGCCGCCGGCAGCGAGGGACGCTGTGTCGGCGAGAGCCCCTTGTAGACGTCCTGCAATACGAACGTACCGGTCAGCGAGTCGTCCGGGTCGCGGTTCCGTTCGGTCGGATCGCGGCGGACGTACTGCGGATTGTCGCTGGCCGGGCTGAGGACGGGCGGACGCGTGCGAGCGCGAAGTGGCAACGGGTTCCAGCAGCCCAGGTTGCCCTCCGCTTCGTAGAGACACTTGCGGTTGCCGCGGTCGTCGAGCAGGTAGAGCCGGTTCTTCCGATTGCCGTCACCACCGAAAGAGACCAGAAAGGCCCGTTCGTTCAGCGGATACGGATCTTGATAGCCCCATGGCACCGTCGTATCGCCGACCGACGGCATCTCGGTGGTGATCCAGCGGAAGCCCTCGCCGCGCGGTGCCTCGAACCCCAACTGATTCCAGATCAACCCGATCATGCCGGCATGGTAATTATGATGCGGCCCGAAGACACAAACCACCTCCGGCCGGCCGGGGATCGCCCGGGCATCCCAGAAGCCGTTGGGGTCCTCGATCGTGTTGCCGAAGAAGAGTTGAAACCGCGTGCCGTCGGGGTTCATCGTCCAAGGCGTCTGCCGGGCGAAGACGTTCTTGTCCACGCCGTAATCCCATCGGGTGAACAGCACGCGGCCGTCGTTGAGGATCTGCGGCGAATGGTCGCTGAGCGTGTTGCCCGAAACGCGTCGCACGTTACTGCCGTCGCGGTCGCACACGTAAAGCACGCCCGAGGTGCCCTGCTGGCAGACGACCACGTTTCCCGCCCGGGTGGAGACGAACATGATCTCGCCGCCAGGCAGCAGCAACGGGCTGATGTTGTCGCTGTTGCCGCGCGTGATTTGCTTCAAGCCGCTGCCGTCAACGCCGATCTCGTAGACGTGCCAACCGCCTTCGACACCCTTGCGACGGGCCGAGAAAAAGATCGTCCGGCCGTCGTAGGAGGCGTTCATGTCGAAGATGGCCCCGGCCGGATCGTCATAGATCACGCGCGGCGGTCGCTGCGGATGCTGCGGATCGAGCACGCAGATGGCGGCCGGGGCGGCGCCGGCGGCGATGTACGGCGAAATCGCGTTGACCGCAAACGGCGGACACCGGATGAAAGCGATCGGCGGCAAGTTGCCCAGTTGCTCATGCCATACGGCGTCAATTGCCCGGGCGGCATCCAAGATCAGCGATTCGCCGTTGGGACCGCCTGCTTCCCACGCGGCGGTGGCTTGCTCGACCACCGGTTTCAACGCGTCCAACTGTGCCAGATATGCGGCACCGGCCGGCGACGACCCGGCGCTCGACTCCAACACCTCGGCCATTCTCAGTCTGGCCGGGTCGTACATCGGCGTCGGCGCGATCTCCAGCGTGAAGTGGCGTACGTTCTCCAGCGCGTCGCCGAATCGACATGCGCGAGAATAGAGCCGTTGTAGCGCCGCGACGTCGGACTCAGGCAACAAGGTCGCGGCGCCACCCGGCAGCGAGAGCCGCCGCAAGATGGCCGTCACGTAGCTCGCACGTTGACTCGCCGGCGGAGCCTTCACGTCGATCCCGTCCTGCTGAAGGCACGCCTCTTCATAACGCCGGTCGCTCGGGCCGAAGTAAGGTTCGTTGCCCGGATAGAAACGCTGCGGGCGCCAATGGGCCTCGCCCGGGCGGATCGGGTTGGACGGAGTCAGCGGCGGCATGGCAAACGCGAAACCGTGCGCGGCGTGCATGCTGGTGATCTTCAGCAACAGCCGATTCTCACCCGGCCGCAGTTGAAGCGTTGTCATCAGCGCGGCCGCAAACCGCGACGAGCCGCTCCGGGCCGGATTGTGGGCCGTGCCGACCGGTTCGCCGTTGAGCCACGCCCCGATATTGTCCAGGGCGAAGACGTGCATCGGCACGCTGACGGCACGCTTGGCCGTAATGGTGCGAACCAGGTAGCACGTCTCGTTCTTCATCGGCGGCGGACCGAGCGGAAGCGGGTTCACATAGCCATCGGTCCACTCGGGATGTTGCGTCCACCCGTAGCGGATTTCGCCCTTGCCCGAATAGGACTTCACTGGCCACGTTCGCTTCAGGTCGATCGGTTCTCGCCCAGCGGCAATCGCTTGCTGCTCGGGCCCGAAGACGGTGGCGAACGATCGCAAATGCAACCCCTCGGCCGTGTCCTTCAGAGGCCCGGCACAATACCACGAGCCTAACTCGACACCGATCGCCTCCGCGGCACCGGCCTGTTGTCTTTGCCGAACGATCCGGGCGAGTCGGAGCAGGTTCCGCCAGGGGTCGCTCCCGGCAGTCTCGCCCAGGAGCGATCGCACATCAAACGGTTGCGGGCCCTTGTCCATCAGCGTGCGAATCTGCTCGGGCAGCAGGGCCTGATCGTAGACGACCACATCGTCGATATGGCCGTGAAACGCGCCGGCGTCGGCCCAGTCCGACATGCCAATCCGCACGACTTGCCCATGGTCCGGCCCCGCGCGCCAAGAGGTCTCCGTCGTCACGTCGTGACCGTCCACCATCACCTGTTTCGTGCCGAGCAGCGCATCGTAGACAACGGCCACATGGTGCCACTTTCCGTCGTTGACCGGCGAACTGGTCGCCGAAATCCACTCCTGCCCGCAGGCAACGAAGCCCACGTCACGTCCGCCGTGTCCCTCTTTGATGAAGAAAATCTTATCGCCCACGTCCAGGTTGCCGTTGGCGTCGTCTTTAGCGAACAGCGCCATCTTGGCGGCGTCGGTCTTGATCCAGGCGGCGATCGTGAAGCTGTGCCCGTCGCCCAATGTCGTCACCGGATGATCGATTCGTACCCAGTCCCCCTTGCCGTCCAAGGCCAAGGCGGATGCCCGTGTGATCGAACCGTCGCCAACGTCCCGCTGCAGCCGGGCATCGCCAACGAGCTTTCCGTCCAAGGCCACCCCGGCAGACCCGGAGTTCGGCGTCTTACCTTGCTGGCCAGTCGAGTCGAACGCCCAATGCCCGATCAACTCGGCCACGGCCGGTCTTGCTAACGACAACACCAGCAGCGTCGCGGCAAAAACCCACCATAATCGTCTACTCACGATCGTCACTCCTTCGGCAAGCTCGAGTCAGTGAGATAGTATAGCCGCTACGCACACCAATGTGACCTCGCCCCAGCAAACCACGAATGCAGTGCGTATCGTCTCCCCCCAAGAGTTGTGTTCTATGCTGTTTCTTACGATTTATCCCGACCTAATCCCCGCGCCGCGCAACAATCGTGCCGAACAGTATTGAGTCTGCCCGCGAGTACTCCCTATCCGGGTGAAGCCGCTCGGTGCCACCTCCAGCGGGGGGTAGACGACCTGCCCGGACGACGTAAGTTCCTGCCGGACGCTCATCCAGTTCGATCTTCATTCACAAAAACAAACTGAACTGTACGGCCTTGGCTACTAGACACGGCCGGCATAGCTAGTGTCTGTCAGGAAAGTTTTTGATCTCGAAAAAAGTCGGGAAATTCGCTCGCGGGTGGGGTTGAAGATTTGAAGGCTTTGCGCGAAAACACGGTGAATGCTACAACATTCGGTTTCCGCCGATCAAATCTTCGCC
>JABMRB010000874.1 GCA_013202865.1 Candidatus Nealsoniibacteriota bacterium
GTACCGGGCTGCCAACTCGCCGCTTCGCTCCACTTGCTCGGCCGGATTGCCGGGTCGGCGATTTCCAGCGCGAACCCGCCGCCGTCGGTCGTCGGATGCCAGACGTCGTCGTACTCGAACCGCAACACGGCCGCTTCCAACGGCGCGGCCAATTGCAGCACCACGTCCTCGCCGCCGTTGCTAAGGTTGCCCGCATACTGCCCGGCCACGTTAATCCCCGGCCCGTAGAACGTCTCGAACTCTTCGAGATCCCGCACGATGACGACCGACTGCCCCGGCGCGAGCAACATCGGCGGGAACGTGAAGTTGATCGCATCCGCCAATCGCACGCCAGCCAGATCGAGCGTAACGCCGCCCACGTTTTTTAGCTCGACGAACTCCAAATCGTCGTTTTCGATCGGGTTGTACATCATCTCGGTAATCCGCAGCCCGTCGAGCAGTTCGAGCCCGGTGGCGAGCAGATCGGTTTGCAGTACGACGCCCGGGTTGGGCAGGCGGAAGAAATCGAGTTGGTCGCTGCCGTCCGGGTTGCGGCCTTGCGAGTAGTCGGTCGTCTGCCAGAGATAGACGAGCCGGTCGATCTCGGCAAGATCGGCATCGAACAAGCCGATCATTTCCTGGTTGACCGAGAGCCGGAAGCTCAGGTGGTTCGCGCCCTCGTCCGTATCGCCGTCGGCCACAAACGCCACGGCACCACCGCCGGGGACGAAGCTCAGCAGGGCGATCTCATGCAACGCGGGCTGGTTGAGCGGGTCAACCGGGTCAACCGGGTTGGCCTCGTTGTCGGTCAGGTAGAGGCCGGCCAGGGCGACGGGCAAGGGATCGGGGTTGTAGAGTTCGACGAAATCGTTCTGCAATCGCACGTCGCCGCTGGCGAGCCATTCGTTGATCGCGAGCGTGGCCGGATTGCCGGTCCGCTGTGGCAGGTTTTCGGTGCCGAAGGTGGGTTGCGTCAGGGCCCAATCGCCGCCGTGGCCGACGCGTCCGATCGACAGGTCGGCGATCTGCGGTCCGAACTCGACCGAATCGAGCAATCCGCCGCCGACGGCCGGCGTATTGTAGAGATAGACGCCTTCGCCTTCGCCGTCGAGCGCGAAGCCAAGGTGCAACCCGCTGGTTCTTTCTTCATCGTCGGCGTAGAGCACGAGATACTCGCCGGGGGCCAGCGAGGTGTCGACGGGAAAGACGAACTTGCGGGGGTTGTTCGCGTTGTCGCTGATACTCATGCCGGCCAAGTCGATCGCTGCTGCGCCATGGTTGACCAGTTCGATCAGGTCGGGATACGTTCCTTCGTGCTCGACGGCCGCGGTATTGACGGCCAGCACTTCGTTGATTTGCAGTAGCACGAGCGAGGAATTGACGGTCCAGGTTTTCGACGTGGTCAGCTCGGTCTCATCCTGCCAGGCGCCGGCGGTGTCCTTGCCGATGACTTCGACGGTGTAGACGCCATCGGCCAGACCGGCCAGTACGAGCGGCGCAGCGACCGGCGTCTCGGCGCCGAATTCTCCGCCGTTGACCCGAGCGCGATAGTGCGTGATGCCGGGCCCAGCGATGACGAGCGTGGCGCTATCCTGAGCGGTCTCCACGGGCGGTTCACCGGAGATCGACGCGCCGCCGGCGACCATGGCACCCATGTCGAGCCCGTTCGGTCCGGTATCCATCGCGGGCGAGCCGCGCAGGAGGCTGAAGTCGCCACCGGCCGGATCGGCCACGCGGGGGTCTTCGTCGAGGTTGCCGGTGCCAAGCGTGTGATGCTCCGACGGGATGATCGAGCGATTCACCTCGATGGCGGTTTCCGGCCGGACTTGGGCGAACATCGCCTCGCAGTCGAGGAAGATGCTGCCGTCGATGTAGGCCCCGACGCCCGGTCCACCCGTTTGACCGGGCAGATCGAAGTAGAGAGTACCGGGGAAGTCGCTGTGCGGGCCCTGGCTGACGTTGACGACCGTATTGTCGACGAACGTCATGAAGGAGCCTTCCTTGACCAGCGCGACGTGGTCGGCGTCGTAGAAGACGTTTCGCACGACAACGTAATGGTGGCCCACGCCGTGCGCGTCGCCGGCGGAGATAACGTTCGCCTCGCCGTTGTCAACGGCATCGTGATCCGCGTCTTTATGGTAGTGTGTGAAGACGTTACCCTCAATGAGGAAATCGCCTTCCAGATCGAGCGCGTCGTCGCCGCCGCCGTGGAAGCGGTTACCCAGGAGCCGGGGTACCGGGTCGCCGGCGCCGCTGTGACCGGCGTTGAAATCGACCGCGTCGTTGTGGCCGAACGTTACGCCGAAGTCGTTGTTCTCGATGATGAAGTGCCCGCCCGGCGCGACTTGATCTCCCCAGATGTGCTCGGCCACGTTGTTCGGCGGGGTCCCGGCGAAGACGAAGTCGGTGAAGGTCGAGTTGCGGACGATCAGCGAGGAGTCTACCGAGGTAATCCGCCGCCGATTGGCATGGTCGAGCGTGGTGTGGTCGATTGTCAGGTTGGAGTTATCCAAGTCGATCATTCCGGCCGTGCGGTTGCTGTGCTCGACCACGGCGTAGCTGATCCGGTTGTCCTGCATGGTGTCGACCAGCCGGATGCCTTCCCAGTCGGCGGCACCGGGCGCGCGAGTGATGCGGATCTGCTCGTACTTGGTGCCCTCGGCAACGAGCCGGCCGCGGACGGTCAAGGAGGTGCCGGCGTCGAAGAAGACGGTCGTGCCGGGCAGGATCGTCATTGTGGCGCCGGCCGCGATGGTCACGCTCGCATTGACCTGGAAAGGTCCGTTTGCGGGGATGAGTACGAGGTCCTCGTCGATCAGCGTCGGGAGGATCTGCGGCGCCAGGGCGCCGCCGGTGCCGCCGCCGAAGTAGCCCTGATCGGCCCGCGTGCCGTCCGGATCGTTCGGCGAGGCCGGATCGCCCGTGTTGACCGCCGGCGAGCCGGGCCTCAGGTGGTAGTCGTTGCCGGCCGAATCGACGAAGAGCGGGTCGGCGTTGAGGTTGTTGTCGCCCACCCAATCGCCGGTCCATGTCTCGCCGACGTTTGAATAGTCGATGCGGATATCGCCCGGATGGTGGTCGTAGTCGCTCTGGACGGCGTCGGGGTTGTCCCAGATGATCGAGTTAGTCACGTTGTAGTAGACGCGCACGTTCGGGACGCCGTACTTGTCGCATGCCTGGATGCCGAGGTTGTTATTGGCGATGGTGGCGTGGTTGACGTTGACCCGGACCGTGCCCCCCTCTTGGTCCTTCGCCGAGATCCCGATGTCGTTATCGGCACTGATGATGAAATTCAAGTTCACTTCACTGCCGAGCACGCTAACGCCTTTGTCGACGCAGTCGCGGAAGATGTAGTCCTCGACCAACACGTTCGATCTGAGCGTATCGAGCCCGTCGTCGTGCATGTCGGCGATCACACCGCCGACAAGCGTGCAAGTCTGTCCGGCCGACTGGCTGTGGATGTAGATCCCGTCGTTGTCGTCCGGGCCGTGGTTCTCCGTGATCCAGTTGTCCTCGAACAGCAAGGCCGTGTTATCGATTTCCGGTCCCATTACGGAGCGGGCCAGGTGGCAGTTGCGGAAGATCAGGTCCGATCCGCTGGTCGCCTGCATGACCTTGCCGTCGTTGTCGGTGATGTTCGTGTATTCGAAGACGATGGCGGAACCCTCCACCTTGACGGCGGGCCCGCTGCCGGTGTGTCCGCCGCCGGGCGCATGGCCGGCCAGCGTGATGTTGGTGTATTGGTAGAGTGAGGGGGCGGCGTTGTTGTGATGGATTTCGCCCCACTCGAGAGCCGAATCGTAGGCGGTGAACGTGATCGGGCTGTCCGCCGTTCCGAGCGACTGTAGGCTGCCGACGACGTCGATATCGGTGCCGTCGGTGCCCGAGGCCACGCCGTCGAGCAGGACGAGCGTGCCCGGGTCGATTGTTAGCGTGGTGCCCGACGGGACCAGCAAATCGGAGGTAACGTGGATGATGCCGCTCCAGGTCGTGTTGCCCGCAAGTGTGCCCGAGACCGAGGTCACCGGCTCGCCCTGCAGGTCGGCCAGGATGCTCTGTTGCGTGAGTCCGCCTTCACTGAGCGTGGCCTGCAAGGTGAAGGGGCCGCTGCCGGCGGTGACCGTCACGAGCTTGCTGCCCAGGCCGTTGAACAAAGTGACCTGCGTGTCGGAAAGCACGATGCTCGCGTTGCCGACGACCGAGAGCGTGGCCGTTGAGTCCCAGAGCATGCGGTCGATATCGCCGTTACCGTCAAGGACTTCGGCACGAACCAGTAGCGGGACGCCGGGCAGGTAGCCGTCGCGGACGGTCAACTCTAGTTGCTCTGCGGCGAGAGCTTGTGCTACGACGGGCTCTGCTGCGGCCGCGGCCGGCGGGTCGTACCAGACGTCGACATGGCCGCTTTCGAGCAGATTGCCGCCGCCGTCGAGTTCGTCGAAGGTCTCGACGATCACACGGTTGATGCCCGGGTTGAGTTCGATTCCGCCGCCGAGACCGCCGCCGCCGTCGTTGAGCGTGATCCGCAATTCGGGTCGATCCGCGGGGGTGCTGTTTTCGCTGGAATCGAAATCAACGCCGTCGGTGCCGTCGGGCAACATGGCCCAACCGTAATTGGTGGCCGGGGCGCCCTGCCAGGCCAGGATCGACGCGGTGACGTCGATGGAGATCCAGCCGGAACTGACGTCGGCGACAGTGTCGGCCACGGCAACGGCCTCGATGCCGTTGGCCTGGATGCCGTTGCTGGCGAAGGAGTTCCAGGTGGCCGTGTCGGCCCAAGTGCCCAGCATCCGGTGCAGGGCGAAGTCGCCGCCGGTGTTGATCACGTTCAGCAGCAATGTTGCGCTGGAGATCTCGTCGGCCGGGTCGACTTGGCCGTCGCCGGTGCCGAAGATGTCGTCGAACCGCAACAGTCCGTGGACCGGGTCGCCGCCGTCCTCGCCGTCGACGTTGACTGAGTCCGCCGAGCCGTTGGTGGCGGTTGGGTTGTCACCGTTGATGTCGGTATCGACCGTGCCCGTGTAGCCGTCGGAGCCCTGCCGGAAGGAATAGACTGTGCCGCCGCCGGAGCCGGAGCCGGTCACTTCCCAGTGTCCGATCCGCGCGTTCCATGCGGCCGGCTCGCCGTTTACGAGCACCGAACGCGTATAGGCGGCGGATGCCGAACCGGTAAGCAGCGTGGTCGACGAACCGGTGCGCGGATAGCCGTTGACGACCGGCAGGCTGCTGCTGATCGCGAAGTCCTGCGGAATGACGCTCAAGACGTAAGCGGCGCGGTCGACAACGAACTGCTTCATATCCTCAATGTTCGACTGCGACGTCACCCCGGCCAGAACCTCGTCGATCATCGGGTTGAAGTTCTCCGGCGCGAAGACGGTATCGATCAGGTCGAGGTATTGCTCGAAGTAGACGGCGACCGTTTCGGGATGGTTCAGCAGCCGGTGCAGGCCTCCTACCCTAGCGCCATCGTAGTCGAAGATATTGCGATCCGGCTCGGAGTTATGATCGCCTTCGCCCAGCAGGGTGTCGAGGTCGTGGGGCAACAGCTTGAACCGCGGGTCGACCACGCCGCGGTACATGGCGTAGTCGTCGCCCTCGCCTTCGTAGAGCCCGCCCTCGCGATTGCCAAGCATCGCGTCGGTGGCGAGGAACCGCATCCACTGCTCGACGTCGACTACGGTGCCGACTTGGGCGACGAAATCGTCGTCGGAGATGCTCGGATCGTTGAGCGTGTCGACCAGACCGAACAGATCGGTCCAGTCGTCGTCGGCCTCGTTGGTCTGCTTGCGGTAGTTATCGCGGTAGTCGTCCGGGTTGCGGTAGGGCGCGGCGCCCTTTTGCTCCAGGTCGGCAAACGTGCGGGGGTTGACGCCGTCTTCGTGATAGCTGCAACGATAGAGGTTGCCGGCGCCGTCTTCGGGGAAGTGATTGTCGGCGTAGTCGGTGTCGTAGACCTCGACCGAGGCATACAGCCCGTACATGTTCCCCTCGGTCGCCATGTTGGAGCCGTTGACCTCGACCCGCACCGGGGCCGTCTCGGGGGCCGGGATGCCGGCCAGACGGAAGACGGCGCTGCCGATCACCTGCGAAAAGGCGTACTTGCTGTTGAGGTTGATCGCCGTGACGCCGTGGAAGGCTCGATCGTGGGGGAAGTTGACGCGGTAGTTGTTCGGCGGGTCGACACGGGTGCGGTTGCCACGGTTGCGGATGCCGACGTTGTAGTGCAACTCGATCCCGCTGCCGTCGACGCTGATGAACGTGCCGGCCATCTGGGCGTCGGTGCGGCCTTCGCCGGTGAACGCGTCGCCACCGACGCCGATGTCCTGCAACTCAGCCCGCTCCGTCTCCGTCATGATCAGGTAGTAGATCGGCTTGAGGAGGGGATCCCATACGGCGTCGGCGTCGAAGCCGTTGTCGACCTGGTAGAGCAGATAGGGCATCTCGTGCGGCGTTGTATCGGGCGACACCACGCCGGGCTGGACCAGCGGCGGCTGCGGCGCCGGCCAGGTTCGCGTCGCGGCCCCACCGTCGGTCGCCTCGATGTAGAATTCAACGATCGTGTCGTGGGCTCGGGCAGGCAACGTGGCGCCGAACAGCCCGTCGCCGGCAAGCCCGTCGCCGCTGAGGCCGTCGTCGAGCATTGCCACCGCCGCGAAGTTTGCCTGGCCGTCGGCGCGATGGTACAAGGTGGCCGTTACGCCGGTTTCTAGTTCGTCCAACAGCAGTGCCGTGACGGTCACCGCCTCGGTGGCTGTGGGGATGATCGGACTGTGTGCGACATCCAACACCAGCGGGGCCATATCGGCGGCTGCCACGGAGTTGGCGGCCCCGGGCGTGCCCTCGTCGACGAGGCTGGCGCCCCAGTTCTGGCCGTGGTCGTTGGAGACCGCCAGATTGATCAACTCCAGCGACTTACCACCTCCGTCATGGGCGTCGGACCACTGCCAGCCGTAGTGCCCGTGATCCAAGGGGCCCGACTCGCGATCGCCCCACTCGCCCTGATCGGCGTACTCGACGCGATCGACGAACGCCCCGTTGGAGTCGACGATTTCGAGGGCCTCGCTGCGATCGCTCAACCGCCCGACCCATGGGCCGACCACGTTGGTCACTGCCGGATACTTGGTTGCGAAGGTCGGCAGGTCGGCAGCCACGACGAGGTACTCGCCGGTGCCGAGCGTGACGTCGGGAAAGACGAACGTGACGCCGGCGCTGAAATGCCAGTCTTCCAGGGCAATCGGATCATCGCCGCGGTTGTAGATTTCGATGTACTCCTCCAGCACGTTCTCGCTGGCGGGGTGGTACATGATCTCGGTGATCGAGATCGGGTACGTCGGATCGCTGATCGGCGGGATCGAGTTGGCGGCACGCGGCGTGGGCGCCGGGAAATAGCCCTCTGCGGCGAGGTCCGTCGACAGGCCGTAGGAGACGTTCTCGTATTGCTGGGGATACGTCGGCGTGTAGACGAACTCCTCGGTCAGGCCGTCCGGTTGGATTAGCCCCAGGTATTCGCCCCCGGCCGACAGCTTGAAGTTGGTGTGCAACTCGCTGCCCGAGACGCTGCGGTCCTTGTCGGAGGCGAAGACGACCAGGTAGCCGTCCGGCGGCAGCGTGACGGCCGGGAATTGCCACAGGTCCCGGTCGGCCGTATCGTCGGTCAGGTACCAGCCGTCGAGATCGATCTCGACGGCAGTCGGGTTATGTACTTCGATCCAGTCGGGGTGACTGCCGTCTTCGTCGGCCAGTCCGCCTTCGTTGTCGGCCACGAACTCGGAGATCACCGGGCCGCCATTAAGCACAACGCGGGGTTCCAGTGGCTCGAACACAAGCCGGCCGAACCGCGCCTGCGCGGTACCGGTTGCGTTGGACCTGCGTCGTCGTCGCGTTTTTCGGGCGGAGAAGATTCCTCTAGGCAGTTTGTCGAGCATGGGTAATTCCTTAGCAGCATAACGCCTTTGCAAACGACCGCGCAAAGTCCCCGACGTTCCCATTCGGGAGTCGAATTTGCGAAGCGCTCTCAGGTCGGCGCAATATCTGTTCCGTACAGCATTTGGCCAAGTCCTCGGTGGCGTGCGGCTATATGATCGCCAGCCTGACACACCACAGGAACCTATTTGACCATTATGATGGAAACTACGAAAAGTGCAAGTATTCCGGTGTTTCGGGTATTGCGCTTTGCCCCAGCCACCCATCTGCGAAGAGCCCTTTTTCAACGGGCGGCTAGAGCGGCTTGGTGTGCGACCTCTCACCCCCCGGTGGTCTGCATGAACGCGCCCGGAATACCCCCCGAATGGCGGGGATTTCCGGCGGAACCCCCCCTCCACAGGGCCGATTTCTGCCGATTCTCCCGATTATTCTGGAAATCGCTGGATCATGCCGCCCAACCGGCTATACTCAACGGCTGGTAGTATTCACTTTGCACTGAGGCAAGAGTTTTCCTCCAGAGTTAAACGGAGGCAGCGTCTTTCGCACCCACCCCGGCTATCCCTATCGATAGCGTCTACGGGTGCGCATGTACTGGTCCGCGGTTGGGGCCGGTTTTCCGTTTCGTTTTCCGATGTGCCTGTCCATCGGCCCACGCGCGATGGCGACACATGATTCACAACCTGTTTGGAGAAAACACTGCCATGTTCCGTTTCGTGAGTTATCCAATTGGCCTGATCGCAGTCACGTTGTTGTCTGCTGCGCCCGCAACGGCGACGACGTTGCTTGACCGTGAGCTATTCAACGCCACGTACCCCGGGCTCACGGTGCTCGATTTCGAGGGGATCGCCCCGCCCGGCGGCGACATCCCGGCCCCGGCCTTCCCGGGTGTGAATATTGAGGGTGCTTCCTTCGGCCTCTCCTCTTCCTCGCCGGGTCTGATCGCGATCGTCGACGCCGAGAATGAACTGTGGGCCGACCCGACCTTCACCGCGCCCAGTGACGTGGCGATTGTCAACTCGTTGTCGGGATGGCGGATGCTCGTCGAGTTCGACGAGCCGGCCGCCGCGGTGGGCCTGGACGTCAACATCGGATTTGCCGACGGACCCTCCACACGGATCGAGGCCTTCAACGGCGATACGCGAGTTGCCAACGTCACGCGGCCCACGTCCAACGCCTTCGACACATTCGTCGGCATCGCGGGCGTAGGCGACATCACCCGGATCGAAATCCACGCCGTTGCCCAAGACCGCGGCAATTCCGTAATGATCGACAACCTCACGTTCGGCACACCCATTCCAGAGCCCTCTACGTTCGTGCGGTTATGCATAGGGACGATTGGTTTGCTTGTCTACGCCCGTCGCAAGAGGAAGTGATTCCTGCGGCGCGGACCATCGACACTGAACCGCACCGGTTCACCGAACGACGGATTGGCAGGGGGCGGTTGCGGTCTACGGCCCGACTGCTATGCTTGATATTGTCTAGAGTTCCTGTCAGTCGGAAGAAGATCATGTTGCGTGTAACGGTTCTTGCCACGATGGTCGTGCTGTTGCTCGGTTCGGAAGAACCGGCCGCGGCTGCGGAACAATATCTCGGGCCGTGTGCGCTTGCCGTCTCGAAAGACGCCAAGACGCTCTACGTTGCCAATCACGACGCGCGGCAGGTGAGTTGGGTTGCGCTGCCTGCCGGCAAGGTGACCCGGCGGGTCGACATGCCGGCCGAGCCGACCGGTCTGCTGCTGAGCCCTGATGCCGCGACGCTGATCGTTACCTGTGCGGCTCCGAAAAGCACGATCGCAGTGCTCGACGCGGCCACCGGAAAACTGCTCCGGTCGATCCCGGCCGGGCATACGGCTACGGGAGCAGCGATCAGCCCCGACGGAAAACGGCTCTACGTCTGCAACCGGTTCGACAATGACGTTTCCGTGATCGATCTGGCGCCCGGCGGCAAGGCGACCCGAGTCAAGGCCGTTCGCGAGCCCGTGGCGGCGGCCGTGACGCCCGACGGCAAGACGGCCCTGGTGGCCAACCACCTGCCGAACACGCGGACCGACCCGTTCTTCATGGGCGATATTGCCCCCATGTTGACCTTCATCGACGCCGAGACGCTCGCGATCAAAAACATTCCACTGCCGAGGGGATCGATCAACGTTCGCGGTCTATGCGTTTCGCCCGACGGCAAATACGCCTACGTAACGCACCTGGTCTGCAACTTCGAGTTAACGCCCGTGCAGGTCGACGTCGGATGGATCAACAGCAACGTGGTCAGCGTCGTCGACGTGCAGCAGCGGAAGATCATCAACACGGTCGGGCTCGACGAAACGTTCCAAGGCGCGGGCAACCCCTGGGGCGTAGCCTGCACGGCCGACGGCAAGACGGTCTGCGTTACGCACGCCGGGTCGCACGAGTTGAGCGTGGTCCACGCCGCGTCCATGGCGGGCAAGCTCTACCAGATGTTTACCTCGACGCTGGTCGGCGCGATTGCCCAGGATCCGCGAGCCGGGACCTATCCGCCGCGGCGGATCGAGCTGCCGGGCAAGGGCCCGCGCGGGCTGGCTGTGGTCGGGTCGAAGGTCTACATCGCCGAGTTCTTCAGCGACACGCTGGCCGTGGTCGACCTGGAAGCCGAAGCCGACGCGGTGCCGACGACCATCGCGTTGGGCCCCAAGCCGCAGCTTACCTTGCGGCGGCGGGGCCAGTTGTTGTTCCACGACGCGTCGATCTGTTACCAGCACTGGCAGAGCTGCACAAGCTGTCATCCGGACGCCCGTACCGATGCGCTGAACTGGGACCTGATGAACGACGGCGTGGGCAATTTCAAGAACACGAAGAGCATGATCCTCGTGCATCGAACGCCGCCGATGATGGCCGAGGGGGTTCGCAAGTCGGCCGAAGAGGCCGTCCGCGCGGGTCTCAGTCACATCCTGTTCGCCGATCGCCCGGAAGAGGAGGCCGCCGCCATCGACGAGTATCTCAAGCGGCTCAAACCGGTGGCGAGTCCGCATCTGGTCGACGGGCAACTCAGCCCGGCGGCGCAGCGGGGTAAGAAACTATTCGAGGACCGGCAGGTCGGTTGTTTGTCGTGTCATCCGGCGCCGCTCTACACCGATCTGAGAAAGCACAACGTCGGCACCCGCAGCCCGTACGGCTTCGTCGACGACTTCGACACGCCGACGTTGATCGAAGTCTGGCGAAGCGCCCCCTATCTGCACGACGGCCGCTACCTGACGGTCAAGGACTTGCTCGTCGAAGGCAAGCACGGCAAGCAGCGCGGCCGTGTGGAGAAGCTAAGCGAGTCGGAGATCGCCGATCTGGTCGAATTCGTGCTGTCGCTGTAGGGGGTAATTTTCGGTCGTTTTCGGGTAACAGCCGCTTGCGGCTTCGCAGTTTCTCGCGTGACATTGCGAAGCCGCGAGCGGCAACGGCGGGCCGGCTGGCTCGATGCGGGCCCGTTTTTGCCCGGCTGCCCCCCCGTAGAGGTATCCCGAAACTCCATCCCGCGGTCGTTTGACATTTCCAGCGGTTCTGGTAAGATAAGCGGTTGTGAATTGATCTTCCTGTTTTGAGGTAGTATCTTTCCGTTCGACGGAGGCAGCGTTCTTACGCATCCCGAACTGACCGCTCACCTATGGCGGTGATTCTCCGGGGATGCTGTGTATCGATTCCTTAGCTGGGGTCGGTTTTCACGATCGGTGTTGGCGAGGACTGCTCGTCTGCAAGTCCAATGTCCGCAAGCAACCATTTATGAAGGCCCTATTACGATGATCCATGCAAAATCTACCGGTACAGCGAGCGCAGTGGCAATCCCTCGTTTCTCTCTTGGTCTTGGGCGATCGCGGCACGTTCTGACGCTTGGTCTGGCGATTGTCATGTTTGGAACTCTAGCGGCCCGATCCCCGGCCCGTGCGGCGTTCACACCGTCGACGGCCCAGTGGCTCGGCACATCCGACGGGCTTTGGGACGACTCGGCACGATGGTCCACGCCGCAATATCCCAATAACGGCACGCCCGGCGCGACGGATACCTATCAGGCCGAGATCAAAGCCACTGGCGCGGACTATCGCGTCACCGTGCAGGAGGACGTTACCGTCGACGCGTTGACGATCACGTCTGCGAACGCCCGGCTGCTGCAAAGTGGTGGGACATTTCACGTCGACGGCGCAGTCAGACTGGAGGAAGGTGCTATCGAACTCAACGGCGGCGTGATGGAGCCGGGGGAATTGTGGATCTACGACGAGGGCTCTCTGACCGTCAACGCGGGCCAGTTGGCAACGTCGGGCCACGTAACGGTAGAGGGGATCCTGGAGACCGTCGAAGATGATTGGGGTAGGCCGGGCTCCACCCGGCTTCTCGGTGGCATCGAGATTCGCTCCGGCGGCAAAGTGAGTCTGGGTTGGGGTCCGCTGGAAGTGAACGACGACACCAGCGGAATGGACAGCGGCCAGTTGAGTGCTTTGAGTATCTCCGTCGGTAATTCCGGCAGCGGACGCTTCACCCACACCGGTGGCTCTGTCAATAACGGCGGTTCCTTTGAAACGCTCGCCGTCTCCGTCGGAACCGGCGAAGGTGGTGACGGTTACTATGAACTCAGCGGCACCGGTACCATTGGAGCCGAAAGCCTTTTCATCGGCTCGTCGGACAGCGGCCAGGGGCACTTCAGACAACTCGGGGGATTCGTCAGTGCGTATCTCCAGACGGTCGTCAATGCGAACGGCCTGTACGAACTGATCGACGGGACATTGGCGGGCTACGACACGGCAGTTAGTGGTCGGTTCATCCAGACCGGTGGGTATCTTGACACGCGTGCGCAGGCTTGGATTGCATCGAGCGGGTCCTTCGAGCTGCGCGGCGGCAGGCACAAGACCGCGAACATCGGTCTACATGTCGGTACACACAGGGATTCGACCGCCAGCTACGTCGTTAGCGGAACCGGGGAGCACATCGGGGAACTGCTTCGTGTCGGAAATGGACTCTTTCGCCAGGAGGGCGGCAAGGCCACGTTCGGCGAGGAGACGCGAATCGAGCCTTCTTCCGGCCGTACAGGCCGCATCGAACTGGTCGGCGGGGAATTCTCCTCCGGCACGCTGATGGTCGATGGAGACACTCCTGAAGCGGCGATCTTTCAGCAATCCGGGGGGACCTGCACGTTGGTCAAGATGCAAGCCGGCAGTAATCGATACAGCCTCCCGGCCCATGGAGGAACCTACTCCATCGACGGTGGTGAACTGCTGGTCACCGGCATCGCTACCATCGGGCCCTGGCGCAAGAGCTCCTCCAACAATCCGGCGGGGCATGGCGTGCTTCAGATCGGCGGTGGGTCGGCTACGTTCGATGAAATGGTGCTCGGTGAAGAATTCGGTGACGGCGGGTCCGGCACGCTGGAGATCACCGCTGCCGATGCGCAGACCCGGGTACGCGGCTCGCTGAAACTCCGCGAGAACGCCGTCGTCTCGGCCGTGCCCGGCGCGACCGTGCGGATCGGCGGTCTGCTCGTCCTTCCCAGTTCCGTGGAGAACAAATCCACCGACGAAGCGGCTCTGGCAGGCCTCAACCACCTGGCACTGCTGTTCGACGGCGGGCCGAACGCTCTGAGCACGCTGGAACTGGCCGGCAACGATCTCGGGCCCGACACCGCCGGGCTGGCGCTCAACTTCGCGCTAGACACGCTGCAAATCGGCGGCGACGACCCGGCCCAACTCCAACTGCTTGACGCCTTCGACAACCAAGAGGACGGGGCAGTCGGCAACGAAGCGCTTTACGTCCGCAACCTGGAGATCGGCCCCGAGTCGCGGCTGGACCTCAACGGCCTGAACGTCTATTGCCTCAATGCCTCGATCGATCCGATGGCCGTCGTCCTGGAAAACGGCGGCACTTTGACCGTCGTCCCTGAGCCCTCCACCTTCATCCTCTTGGCCATCGGTGCCGTCGGCCTGCTGGCCTGCCGGTGGCGTAGGGTGCGTGAAACGCACCTTTCGGCGAACGGTGGAAGATAATCTACGGGGGAATCTGCAACTGCCGCAGGCCTTACCGGGTGTTGTGGTGCGTTGCACGCACCCTACAGAATCGAGACGCAGCCGAATGCTTGAAGTACGCCCGGCAGGACTCGAACCTGCAACCTAGCGATTATGAGTCGCGTGCTCTAACCAATTGAGCTACGGGCGCTTACTACCGATGGTTGTATTGTACCTACAA
>JABMRB010000875.1 GCA_013202865.1 Candidatus Nealsoniibacteriota bacterium
AATACGGGGCATCTCGGCGTGCCCTGGCAGGGCGTTTTCCGCCTGAAGGCGGTACTACGAACAGAACTCAAACAGCCTAATCCCCTCACCTCCTAACCACCCCTTCGGGCTACGGATCCCTCACGCCAGCCCACTACGCAGGGTTTGGCATCCAGCTATTGGACCTGATTCTCGCCCCATGCATCAATGCAGACCATTTACATGCCTGCGCGTAACCTGTATGACTGTAGGGGTTTGCAATCGATACCGCGCTCGGGAGAACGATATGTCTGAAGTGATTCCCCACATTCGACCCTCGGATACCCCGCCAAAGTGGCAGCCGATCAGTGCGATCGACCGCCGGGTGGCCGGCGTTCTGGTGGAGAAGGCTAAGACCACACCCAACGCGTATCCCATGTCGCTCAACGCGATCTGCACGGGCGCAAATCAGAAGAGCAACCGGGCACCCGTGATGCAGCTCGAGCCGGACGACGTGGAGGAGTCGCTCGATCGGCTCCGCCAATTGGGGGCCATCGGCGTGATCGAAGGCTATGGCCGGGTCTCGAAGTATCGCCACTATCTGTATGAGTGGCTTGGTGTGGATAAGGTCGAATTGGCCGTCATGGGCGAGTTCCTGCTGCGTGGCGCCCAGACCGAAGGCGAACTGCGTGGCCGAGCCGCCCGCATGGAGCCGATTGCCGATCTGAGCGCGCTGAGGCCGGTAGTGACCTCGTTGAAGGACAAGGGGCTCGTGGTTTCGTTGACGCCCGAGGGGCGCGGGCACGTGGTGACGCACGCGTTGTACCAGCCGCGCGAGTTGGAGAAACTCAAGGCCCAGTACGGTTCGACGGGTGCGACCGCACCGCAACAGGACATCCCGGTGGCCGAACGGGCGTCCGCCACACCGGATCTTGCTGCCGTGCCACCTGCTGCCGTGCCACCTGCCGCTGCACCGTCGCCGACCGCGAACGTGGAGGCGTCACTCGTCGCCGCCATTCGCCGCGATCTGGACGAACTCCGTGCCCAACTGGGCCAGCTTCGTAGCGACGTGGACGATCTCAGCGCCGG
Organism: Candidatus Nealsoniibacteriota bacterium; assembly: GCA_013202865.1. GTDB lineage: Bacteria > Planctomycetota > Planctomycetia > Pirellulales > Thermoguttaceae > JABMRB01. The sequence continues at coordinate 1,048 of JABMRB010000875.1, forward strand.
GCACGACCGCACCGACGACGAACTGCGGCGGTTGAGAGACTCGTTAGGCTCGTAGTAACCCGATTCATCGGGTTCGACCCCACGAGCCACCCAAAGACCGCATGAATGCGGTCACTACGAACGTGAGAAAGGACGGCTCCGTGAGCATTTTGGTCGTCAACGCGGGTTCCAGCAGTGTGAAGTTCGGGCTGTTTCGTTTCGATACGCTCGAACCGGTCGCCCGGGGTGTGCTCGATTGGGGCGCCATCGAGCAGAATAGCGGTGCGGATCGGGCCGTGCTGACGCTCACACCGCAGTCGGGCGAGCCGCTCCGCCGAGAACTCGACGCGCCCGACTATCGCCATGGCGTGATTGCAGCTTTGGCGGTGCTCGAACAGGCGGGATACACCGCCGCCGGTTCGGAGATTCGCGTAACGGGCCACCGTCTGATCCACGGCGGTGAGGAGATCCGCCGCCCGGTGCGGATCGATGCGGCCATGAAGGAGACGATCGCCCGATACGCCCATCTGGCCCCGCTGCACATCCCTCCCGGCCTGGAGGCCGTCGCCGCCACCGAAGCGGCCTTGCCCGGCGTGCCGCAGGTGGGTGTGTTCGACACGGCCTTCTTTGCCGACGTCCCGCCGCACGCCTACCTCTACCCGTTGCCGTACGAGTGGTACGAAGACTGGGGTATTCGCCGATACGGTTTCCACGGCACGTCGCACGCCTACTGCACGGGCCGAGCGGCCGAGATGCTCCGGCGCGCCCTCGCTGACTTGCGACTGATCGTTTGCCACCTCGGCCAGGGCAGCTCGGCAACGGCCGTCCGCGACGGCGTGGCCGTTACCAACACGATGGGCTATACGCCGCTGGAAGGCTTCATGATGGGCACCCGTTGTGGTACGGTCGACCCGGGCATCCTGCTGCACGTGCAACGCGAGCACGGCCTGTCGGTCGAGCAGCTCGACGACGTACTGCACCACAAGTCGGGCCTGCTGGGGCTGTCGGGCATCTCGTCCGATTTTCGTCGGGTCGAGGCAGCGGCCGCGGACGGCCACCGGCGGGCAAGGCTCGCGCTGGACGTCTACGCCTATCGGGTGCGAACGACGATCGGTGCCCTGGCGGCCGCGATCGGCGGCGTCGACGCGGTGGTATTCACGGGCGGGATCGGCGAGAACTCGGCCTGGCTGCGGTCAGAGGCCTGCCGGGGGCTCGAGTTCCTGGGCCTCCGGCTGGACGATTCCCGCAACGCCGATTGCCGCCCGGACGCCGACATTTCAGCAGCCGACGCCCCGGTCCGCGTCTTGGTTATCCACACCCGCGAAGACCTGATGATCGCCCGCGAAGCCCGCCGTCTGGTCTCGTGAGCGGCCGGGTGGTGGCCGCGGGGTGGGCGCGGGGTGGCCACGGGGTGGCCGCGGGGTGGCTGGTGGCAAAGCGCAGCGGTGCCCCAGACCGGTCGATTTTTGGGGCACCGCTGCGCTTTGCCGCCAGCCACCCACCTCGTAGCCCAGCGGGAACTTCCCTCTCCCCACCGGCGTCTGATAAGATAGTGGTAATCCCTCCAGAACTTCCCGGCCGCCGTCCTCACCGAGAAACCACCATGAAAGCCGAGATTCTCCACCTGCTGATGTTCCTTGTCCTGCTGGTGGTTCCCGGCTGTGCAGATCGGCAGGCCTCGTCACAGGGCAACAATCCTAAGGCCCTTTCTCAGTCGAAAGACCCCCCGGCGGGAAACGGCGGCAACGTGACGAAACCCCGCACGAAGCAGCCCAAGCCGGCGCCGCCGCGACCGCTGACCCCGACCGAAACGATCAAGCGATTGGGCGGTCAGATCACGTACGCCGACGACGGCCGCGAACTGTCGATCACGCTGGCCAAAGCGACCCTCGCCGACGACGACCTGAAACACCTCGCCACGATGACCTCGCTCGAGACACTGAACCTCTTCCGCACCGACGTGACCGACGCCGGGCTGGTCCACATTCGGCCGTTGAAGGAGCTGGCCCACCTGATCCTCTCCGAGACACAGGTCACCGACGCCGGCATGGCAGAGGTCGCCGGGCTGGCGAAACTCCAGACGCTGAATCTGGACGGACTGCCGATCACCGACGACGCCCTGCAACGGCTCCACGTGCTAAAGAACCTCGTCTGGCTGAACCTCACGGCAACCAAGGTCACCGACGCCGGCGTGGAGCAGCTCCAGCAGGCGTTGCCCGGCCTGGAAGTCCTGCGGTAGCTGCCACGAGGCAGTTCATTGTTTCCTCGTTTCAGGCGTCGAAGTGAAACAATTGGTCGTGCCCGGGTTTGGTGGATTTCCGCAAGGTGTTCTGCGGCCGTGGGTTACGTCGTCGGGCTGTTGTCGGCGATCGTCTCGAACCGAATTTTTCACCGCCCCAAGCCTAACCGACTCTCACCCGGGCCGGTCGGGCATCGCCGTAAGTCGTTGCTGTGACACGAGTTGCGTGGCGACGCGACCCCTTGACTCGTCTTGGCGTGGCGTGTACATTCGTGCTGTTTTGCATCTTCGTAAGGTGTTTTCATCGTTGAGGTTACGGCAATGTTGCACACTTTTTCTTGATTTGGGGTAGTGTCCTAAGAGTGTGTTGCTGGGATTATGTCGAGATGCAATACCACCCAGAGGTGGCATTTCCCTCAAAAGAATTGCGCATTCACACAAACACCATAACCACTTATATAACAACAGTTTACGGCGCGACTTTCTGGGATATTTTGCCGAGATCGCTTCTGCGTATTGACAACTATACGGCTAAGCCGTATAGTAGAGTGGAGTGCGGAAAGGAATCTGTCCGATTAGAGGCAGGGTAAATGAGCAAACAGAACCACGTCGGCGAGTGTACCCTCTTGTATCAGGATCACCAACTGAACCCGGAAGACTTCTTACACTTCGTGGAAACAGACGAATTTGGGGAGGATTGGAGGCAATTGAAGCTGAATGATGACGAAGACACGTGGGCACTCCAGATACTGATAATGTGTGATCCGACTGGTCCGCCGGTCATTCAGGGCACCGGAGGGCTACGGAAAGTGCGATTTGCACCCAAGAGGTGGAATGTCGGCAAGAGTGGTGCGGTGCGTGTGTGTTACGCCTATTACCCAGAACACTGGACGGTATTGTTGGTGATGGCGTACGGCAAGAACGAAAAGGACAACCTTACAAGCGAGGAGAAAAAGGGAATCAAAAAGTATCTTGAACAAACTGAGTCATGGCTTATTAAACATAATTACTAGGAGAGCGACGATGGCAAGGGAAAGGAGAAACGAGCGCACCGCACCTTCCGTAGGGCAGAGGATGGTCGGACGGCTCAAGCGGTTTGCTGAAGCTCTCGAAACAACCGACAGCATTCCGGAGCGGTTCACCTGCCGGACTATCAGGCTGAACCTGGAGCCAATGCATTACGATCCGGATCGTGTTCGAGCAGCACGGCTATCGCTACACGCCAGCCAGACTATTTTTGCTCAGTTTCTGGGCGTTTCCGTGGCTGCCGTGCGGGACTGGGAACAAGGCGTAAAGCCTCCGCGTGGCAGTTCGTGCCGCATCATGGATGAAATCACCCGTGATCCGGAGTACTGGCGGGGGCGACTGAAGGAATTGGCGACACCCGTAGGAAGTGAATAGATGCCAGGAAAGGCAACTAAGTCTGAGTACCGCGGGCCGTTCTCTTGACGGAGAGCGGCCCGCGTCTTGGTGGCGCAGCAGTCTTACGGGTTCGGGGTCAACTCTTGACACATCGTGCCGAGTCTGTCAAGAGTTGCCCCAATGCCGATGAAGAACGTCCCCTGGCGCCGGTTCCCACGTTGAGTGACATGGTGCGGCATACCCGGAACGACCACCCTCGCCAGTCTAACCATGCATAGACGTTGACGGAACCTGCCTATCTTGTCAATATCGGTATTGTGTCCACCGATTTATTTCTGTCACTGGGGTCACGCCGTGAACAATGAATAAGCGTCATTGCAGTGCCTCGGAGATACGCTCCACGGGCCGACTCAACTTCGCCGAGCCGTGGGTCTTGACGGTTCGCCGGAGCCACTCGATCCACTTCTGCCGGTCGACGTCGTCGCGAACGATCCGTCGCCGCTCGACATCAGGTGATCCAGCGCCCCGGGAAACTCGACGCGAAGTGGTCTAGCCATGGCCGTATCCCACCGCCACGCAACGACTCACGCAACCGCTATTCACTATTCACGGCGTGACCCCAGTTTCTTCAACGCCGCCGCCGGGCGGCCACGGCCAATCCGGCCGCCAATCCTAGCAGCATCGCGATTGTGCCCGGCTCGGGAACGGCCGCTGCGCCGGCTGCTGCGACGGTATAGTCCGCGTTGCCGAAATTCGCTCGCAGTGCGGCCCAGTCGCTCAGCCAGACCTTGTCGTCTTCCCATGGGTCGAAGTTACCCTCGGTCCAGGTCTTTCCGGTGCCGGTATTGCCGAAGTTGGCTCGCAAGGCGGCCCAGTCGC
>JABMRB010000876.1 GCA_013202865.1 Candidatus Nealsoniibacteriota bacterium
AGATAGTCCTGTTCGAGCGTACGCAGAATCTCTACGGCGCGAGGGTTCTCGTGAAAGGTTGCGTAACACGCCAGGCCGATCCCCCAATTCTTGTACCCGTACCAGGCGTTGTGGAACACGTGCGTTTCGGATTGGACGTTGGCGTCGACCGTCCGGTTCATGTACTCGTGCAGCGCGGCCCGCTGCTTGGGAGTCCAGTGCTCGTGGCAAAGGTCATACACAATCGCGCAGCGAGCCAGATCACTGCCGAAGGGAACGTGCCCCTTCTTGATCGGACCGCCGACCGTTTTCATGGCCATTTCAACCGCCCGTTTGCCCAACGCCTCGTCTTCTTCAATGGCGGCAACCAAGGCCAGCGAAACCATCTTGGCGTGCTCGTCGGCGTCTTGTCCCCGGGCCACGCGGACGACCCGTCGGTACGCCTCGCCGCGCTCGCGAGCGAGTTGCTTCAGGCGCTCACGTGACCCCAATAGACGCGGATGCTGCTGCGGCACGGTGTGTCGACCGGTCGTAGCGGCCGGCGGAATCGTACTCGGAGCATCACCGGGCTCGGCCGAGGACACCGATTGTGGCCCTGCAAATACAGTGCCGAGCAGCACGCAACAGATCCAAGACCAGGTAAGTTTCATGGCATTGTTCCTCCTGCTGGCAAGCCAAAAACGTCTTACTGACCGGCACGTCATTCTACCACCAGCGAGACACCGTTGCACCATGTCACTCGCCCAGGACCCATCGAAATCTCCGCCACTGCTTCAGCGAGGGCTTGACGATCGGTTCGGCCGGCGCGACAATCGGCCTTATGGGCCGTCGAAATGTTTGTCGAAGCCTGCAGAAAAGAGTTCACGCCGGACGACATTGTGCATTGCATCCGTTTTGGAACAGCGGAGCCCGCATGATCCGGCAACAAAGTGACCAGAGTGTGAGCAGTATATCGTAGCGAGGCTAAGCAGCCTCGGCAATCTTCAAGAAACGCAGGAGGAATGAATCATGCGACCACCACGCAAGCAACTGACGATCGTGTTCGTGATGGTGTCGGCGGCCGTAAGTGTGCTCGGACTGCCCGGACTCGTCTCGGCTACCACAGCGACCGACGACGAAATGACGACAGCCGGCCAATGGATTGCCACACGTTTCGAGGATATTGGCGAGTCAGTACCGCCGTTTTCCTTTATCTACGCTGGAAAACCGTCAGCGGAACTTCTACCGAGTTGGAAGCGGACGCGTCGCGTTCGCAAACTTGACGACCGGCGCAGCGAACACACTCTGGCCTGGACGGATCCCGAATCGGGGCTCGTCGTCCGTTGTGTCGCCATCGCGTACCGCGACTTTCCCACCGTGGAGTGGACGCTCTACTTTAAGAATACCGGTAAAGCAGATACGCCAATTCTGAAAGACATTCAGCCGCTTGACGTGACCTGGCAGCGTGGTGGCGACTGCGAGTTCCTGCTGCATCATGCCATCGGCTCGCCCGCCAACGGCTCGGACTACGGGCCGCTCGAAACGGCGCTCGGTCCGCGAGCATCCAAACGAATCGCCGCGGCCGGCGGGCGACCGACCAACTCCGACCTGTCCTACTTCAATCTGGAGTGGGGCGCGGCGGGCGTGATACTTGCCGTCGGATGGCCCGGGCAATGGGCCGCCGAGTTCGCACGGGACAATGACACGGGGATCCACGTCCGGGCCGGACAGGAACTGACGCACTTCAAGCTGCGGCCCGGCGAGGAAGTTCGCACGCCGCTGATCGCTCTGTTGTTCTGGCAAGGAGACTGGATCCGAGCACAGAACCTGTGGCGCCGCTGGATGATGGCCCACAGCATGCCCAAACCGGGTGGCAAGTTGCCGCCGCCTCAGTTCGTGGCTTCCAGTTCGCGGGCGTACGAAGAGATGATCGGGGCGAATGAAGCCAACCAGATCATGCATATCGACCGCTATCTGGAAGAAGACCTGAAGATCGATTACTGGTGGATGGACGCCGGTTGGTATATCCAACAACACGGCTGGCCGCAGGTCGGCACCTGGCAGGTCGATCCCAAGCGGTTCCCTCGTGGCTTGCGCCCGATCAGCGATCACGCGCACGCCAAGGGACTAAAAACCCTGTTGTGGTTCGAGCCGGAACGGGTCATGCCCGGCACGTGGCTTTACGAACATCATCAAGAGTGGCTTTTGCGACCGACACCGGGCCGCGAACATCCGCTCGCCGGATTATGCGCCTGGTCGTCCAGCGGTCTGGATGGTAGCGATCCGTGCGTAACGCACAACCCGACGCCGCACACACGATCCATGGCAGATATCCGTTGGGAGCCGGGCCGGCTCTCCTTTCATCCGGGGCCAAAGGGTGAATACAGCGTGGTGCGATTCACAGTTCCACAGGCCGGTGACTACTCGGCGCAGGCCTCGTTTCTGGCCATCGATAAGAAAGCGACCACCGACGTGTACGTGCTGCACCGCGGCCGGTCTGTATTCGACGGATCGATCCGCGCGGAAGACGACAGGAAGCTGTCCAAGTACGACAAACGACTCACGCTGGCGAAAGGCGACACGCTGGACTTCGTGGTAGGATGGGGCAACGGCACGCACATCTGCGATTCGACCGGATTGGAAGTCGAGTTGACCGGACCGTCGGGCAACGCGCACAACGCGGCCAAGGAGTTCCATGCCGCAGAGAATCCCGCAGGCCCGTGGAGCTATGGCTATCTGAAGCCCGCGGCCACACCCGATGCCGACACGTTCGTCCGGTACGATCGGCCCACGAAGGCGGATGACCATGGTGTGCGGCTGCTGGATCTGGGCAACCCGGCTGCCCGACAGTGGCTTACCGAGCACATCGACAACCTCCTGGTCGAGCAGGGCATCGGTCTCTACCGCCAGGACTTCAACATGGACCCGCTGGCGTTTTGGCGAGCGGCGGACGCGGCGGATCGGCAGGGCATCACGGAGATCCGGCACGTCACCGGCCTGCTCGCCTACTGGGATGAGTTGCGGCGACGGCATCCGAATATGTTGATCGACACGTGCGCTTCCGGCGGCCGTCGCAACGACCTGGAGACTTTGCGGCGAGCCGTGCCCCTGTGGCGAAGCGACTATGCGTTCGAGCCCGTCGGCCATCAGTGCATGACCTACGGCATCTCGTTTTGGATTCCGTACCACGGCACTGGCACGGTGGCCTGCGCCAATGCGGGATACTACGGCGGCGGTCTGACGCCGGTCGAACCTTATGCGTTCTGGAGCAACGCCGCCCCCAGTCTCGGCTCGGGCATCGACATTCGCGTGAAAGAAATCGACTACGATGCGCTCCGCCGGCTGGTCGGCCAGTGGCGTAACACGAACGCGAACTATTATGGTGATTACTACCCGCTCACGCCGTACAGCCGAGCGAACAACGTCTGGATCGCCTGGCAGTTCCACCGCCCGGAGGCCGGCGAGGGGGCGGTGCAGGCCTTCCGCCGAGCCGACTGCCCCAAGGCGACGGTACGTTTGAAGCTAAGAGGTTTGCAGCCCGACTCGCGATACGAAGTCGAGAATCTAGATGCCGCTGGTGTAATTGTCATGCGAGGAGCCGACTTAATGACCGACGGGCTCTCCGTGGCAGTACCACACCGACCGGGCGTTGCCGTTGTTACGTATAAGCGAGCAGAACCGCGTCCATAATGGGCTATTGGCCCTGATAGATGTTTCGGATATCCACCCAAAGATGAATCAGAGTAAATGGTGTCGGCGTGACGTGCCTGCGCGCGAAACGGTGCTGCGATTGCGATGGCACGTCAGCTAATGCGAACACGAGCAGTGGAACGCCCGGCAGTTTCGCTTCAATACAGGAATTGACCTGCGTCTGTATCTGTTCGAGAGTCATGCTGATGATGTAGCCGATCATTATTCCGGACGAAGCACGATTGCCATATTTGTGCGACTCCAGGTCGAATCGGGCGATGCCGTTGAGGACGTAGTTTGTGTTGAGCTTCCAGGTGGGACTACCGAGGAGCTTGCATTCGACGTGAAAGGGGATCAGGTATTCTTCGTTGGACTCGGCTCGCGGATTGACACAGTTGCAGGTGAAATCGGGGCGTGTCCGCGTGAAGCCCTCTTGCGTTTCATCGGCATGGACCGGCTGATTCAAGCCGTCGGATGCCGGTGGA